>JALYTU010000323.1 GCA_030854125.1 Actinomycetota bacterium
GGCCCAGGCGGCCCAGTGCCGTCCCGGAGAGGGCGGCGAGCGCGAGCACGGGCGGCTTGCGCCACACGACTTCCGGTGTCGGGATCGGCGCCATAGCCATCGCTTGGACCTCGACATCGGTATGCGTTTGATCAGCGTCGATCTTCAGGAACACGTCGCCGACGCGCAGGGTCACCCGCTCGTTGTGAGCGACGACAACCTCGACCTCTTCCATGTCGGGCATTCTCGCGGGGAGGAGGATCGACGTCATCCGGTTATCGCCTCACCCGGTCCAGTCCCCTGGGACCGCCCTCAGATTTCGACGATCAGCGTGCTCAACCCTATCCGCCCATCCGCGCCATATCCGTCGAGCGGCGCGTCTACGCGGCCGGTGCAAGGAGTTCTCCGACCGTGCAGCTCGATCCGTGGGCCCGGATAGATCCCGTACCTGCGTTGCATGTCCGCTCTTATGACGACGCAGACAGCGCATCTGTCAACAATGCGACCAGCGCCTCGTGCTGTACGTCGGCCGAGGACCAGAGCTCCTCATCCGAGCCGTCCAGCGCTCTGGCGGCCAGCCCCGCCTTGCTGTCGATCAGATCAGCGATTCTGCTGTCGATGGTTCGCGCGGCGATAATGCGCCACGCGGTGACGGGTTCGGTCTGACCAATGCGGTGGCTGCGGTCGATGGCCTGCGTCTGTTCGGCGTCGGTCCAGGACAGCTCGGCCAGCACGATGTTGGAAGCGACCTGCAGATTGAGACCCACGCCGGCCGCCGTCAGGGAGCAGACCGCGATGGCGACATCCGGATCGTTGACGAAGGCGTCAATGTGTTTCTGCCGCGACGCCGGCGTCTGTCCGCCCCGGATCGAGGAGAAGCGGATCCCCTGCCTGGCGAAGGCCTCCTCCGCGACGTCCATAACATCAACGTGTTTGGCGTAGAAGACCACTTTGCCTGCGCTTCGCGCGAGCTGAGCCGCATAGTCGGCGGCGAGGCCGGCCTTCGCCTGGCCGATGCGTCGCATCATGCTGAACACGTTCTGGCCGGTCTTCGTCGTGCTCGCGTCCTTCTGCTCCCACCTGGCTACCTCGCGTATCAGGCCGTGGTCGATGCCGCTGTCGTCCACTGCGACACCGGAGCGACGGCTCGCCAGTGCGGTCTCGTACCGCGACACCAGCCGCCGAACGAGGGCGCGCTCCGCCGCCCGGATCGACCGGCCGACCTTCTCGTCGAGTTCGACGGGCAGGTCGGCGGTGCGGCGGGCGGGGATGTCGGCAGCCACATCGACTTTGCGGCGACGGACGATGCCGAGGTCGATCACGCACTGGCGAGCGACGGGGTGAAATCCCGGGTCCGCGGGGGTCAGACCGGTTTTCGCGAGGGCATCCATCAGCTCGGCACGCGGCTCGGTCTCATCGATCCAACCGAGGAACTGCCAGATGGCCAGGAAGTCCTCGATGTCGTTGATCAGCGGAGTGCCGGTGAGGGCCATCAGCAAGGGGCGCGACGTGCGGGACCGGATGCGCTCGGAGAGCTCGAGGACGTGCTGGGACCGTTGGGAGGCCTTGTTCTTGATGAAGTGCGCCTCGTCGACGACCATGCCGCAGAAGCCGAAGTCGCCGAACCATCCCACGTGACGGTCGAGCACCTCGTAGTTGACCACGACGATGTCGGCGAAGCCGTCGACCGTGTCACCGTTGCCGTGGACCACAGTGGCCGAGCGGTTCGGTGTCCACAGGCCGACCTCGCGTGCCCAGTTGGTCTTCACGACGGTCGGCACGACCACCAGCAGGGGGTAGGCGTTCGCCGCCTGGGCGGCGAGCAGCGCCTGAGCCGTCTTGCCCAGGCCCGGCTCGTCGGCGAGTAGGAAGGTCCGGTGGCCGGCCGCGGCGGCGGCGACCAGCTGCGCCTGGTGGGGCATCAGCTCCCGGTTGGCCGGCACCCGCACAGGGGCCGGCGCCGGCAGCGTCATGCACGCCGCGGCTCCGCCCTCGGCACGTTCGAACGAGCTGAGGAGCGGGCCCAATAGCTCCCAACCGGCGAGGCGGCGCGGACTGATCGTGCTGGGCCGGGCGGCCGAGAAGTCGGGGGTTAGGAACGGATTGGCCAGCTGCCGAGAAACGACCGACTGCGGCAGGACCCGGCGCTCCGTGCTCGCCGAGGCGGCCGCGGGCTCCGGCGGCGCGACCTTCTCGGGGGCTGGTTCAATACCCGCCGCCGTCAACATGTCCCGCTTGAGCGACCTGGCCGCGTCGGAGACAACGACATCCTCCGCGAGGAGCGCGAGCAGCCCCGGGTCGCGTACCGCGGTCTTCGCGAGGATCGTCGCGATCCCGTCCAGGCGCTTCAGCTGCTCGGCCCGGCTGGCCTGGCTGCCGGTTTGCCTCCCCTGGACTCGGGCGTGCTCCTCGCGTGCAAGCAGCGCGACGACCTGAAACTTCGTGCGCACCGCAGGCGTCACGCGGTGACTCTCGACAGCTGCTTGCACCTCACGCACCGCGCGAGCGAGCACGGCCATGACGTCCTCGGGCCTTCGGACGCGCCGTTGCCTCGGCGAGGCGGTATGGCGAGCACCGACCTGCCGCCGGCCTGATCGAGCCACAGATTCCTCCTCCGAACGCCCCACCCGGTGCCCGGGCACGAAATTTCCGCATACCTGCCCGCGGTCGAACAAGGAATGTTCGCCAGAAGAGCCCGGAGCGACTGCTCCGGAACGCCGCTGGCCTCACCACACTCCGCGAGATCGACACGCGGGGGCTACGAACCGGCCCACTGCTGGCTTCAGCCGCCAGTCGATTGGGTCGAGTACCCGTCCGACTGGAGGTGTCGCAAGTACGCCATCGTCTCGGCTTGTGACGACGGTGCAGATCCATGCTAGCGCCGGTCGGTCGGGCACGGGCCAGAGGCTGACTAGGTTGGGCGCCCTGCGGCCGTCCTGCGGAACTCGGTTACGCCGATCTTGACCAGCACCTCGCCCGGGCCGGGATCATCCAGTTCCAACCGGGTCAACTGGAACGGTCCTCTGGCAGAGCGACGGTTATCTGAGCGCTCATGGGGTCGTCCTCGGCAGCGTCAGAACGGGTAGCGGGGAGCCTGGCTGCGCATGGTCACCCAACGTGTTTCGGTGAACGCTTCGATGTTGGCCGCGGCACCACCGACCCGGGATCCGGTGCCTGAAGCCGCGACCCCGCCGAACGGGCTGGTCGCCTCGTCGTTGACCGTCTGGTCGTTGATGTGCACGATCCCGGTAGGGATGCGCTCGGCCAGTTCATATCCCCGCATCGCATCCTTGGTGACGATGCCGAGGGACAGGCCGTAGTCGCTGGCGGTGGCCAGCCGGATCGCCTCCTCGACGTCGGAGAACCGGATCACGGGGGCCACCGGACCGAAGATCTCATCGGTGAAGGCTGGCGTGCTCGGTGCGACGTCGGCCAGCACAGTCGGGCGATAGAAGAGCTCTTCGAACGTCCCTCCGGCCGCGAGCCGGGCGCCGGCGTCGACCGACGAGGTGACGATCGCATGCACCTTGTCACGCTGGCCCTGGTCGATCAGCGGTCCCAACGCGACCGAGCCCAAAGCGGGATCACCGACCGCCAGGCGGTCGGCCTTGTCGCTCAACGCGGCGACGAATTCGTCATAGACGCGGTCATCGACCAGGTGACGTCCGGTCGTCATGCAGATCTGACCCTGATGGAAGAACGACCCCCACGCGGCCAGGTTGACCGCAGTGTCGACGTCGGCATCGGCCAGCACGATCAGCGCGGAGTTGCCGCCGAGCTCGAGGTGGGCCCGCTTCAGGTGCCGGCCGGCGAGCTCGCCCACCCTGCGGCCGGCCGCGGTGGAGCCGGTGAAGGAGATGACGCGCACCAGCGGATGGGTCACCAGTGCCTCACCGACGTCGGCGCCGCCCGGCAGCATCTGCAGCACGCCTGGCGGCAGGCCGGCCTCCTCGAAGATGCGGGCCAGGATCACCCCGCCCGTCACCGCGGTCCGCGGGTCGGGCTTGAGGATGACCGCATTGCCCAGCGCCAACGCCGGCGCAACTGAGCGGATGCCCAGGATGATCGGCACGTTGAAGGGTGAGATCACCCCGACGACGCCGGCAGGGACCCGGCGCGCCATCGACAGCCGGGGTTGCTCGCTGGCCAGCAGTTCGCCGTGGGGCTGGCTGGGCAGCGCGGCCGCCTCGTAGCACTCCTGCTCGGCCGTGTGCACGGCGAAGGCCGCCATGCCGGGGACCGCCCCGACCTCCCGGACGTTCCAGTCCGAGATCTCCTCGGCGTGCAAGGCCCAGAGCTGCGCGGCCCGGCGGAGCACCCCGGCGCGTTCGACGTGCGATCGGGCGGCCCAGTCCCGCTGGGCGTCGGCCGCGTGGTCGGCCGCCTTGCCCAGATCGCTAACGTCGCCCACCCCGACGCTGCCGAGTAAAGCGCCGGTTGCTGGCTCCTGCAC
>JALYTU010000324.1 GCA_030854125.1 Actinomycetota bacterium
CTGCGAGCGCCGCCGGCGTGGCGCTCGTGGCCCCGGCGACGGCTCTGGCCGCGAGCACGGTCGCCGCCCGTCCGGATCCGCCCGACGAGCGACTGCGACGCCTGCTCACTGTCGAGCTGCTGCTCCGCTACTGCTACCAGCACGTGCTCATCAGCTCGTTGCTCACGCCGGGCGCCCGTCCCGTCGTGGAGCTGCAGGCCGGTCATGAGCAGGCGCACGTCCACGCACTCAGCGTCGAGCTCACCCGCCTGAGTCCGTCCAGAGCAATCCCGGTCGGCCCGACCAGCGTCGCCGCCGCTGACCGCGACCTGGTCCGGCGCAACGTCACCGGCCGTCTCGGTCAGCTCCGGGGTGAGAAAGATGCGCTGCACCTGCTGCTCGACGTCGAACGCGTCGTGGTCGGAGCCTATTTCGTCGCGCTGACCAAGCTCGAGGACCGGCGGCTGATCGCGCTGGCGATCTCGATCATGTCCGCCGAGGCGCAACACGAGGCGCTGATCGGAGATCTGCTGTATCACGGGGACGCCCAGAGATCGGTCCCCTACGGCCTCATCCAGGGCACCCAGTGATCGCCCCAGCCACTGCTAGCCTCGCCCGGCAATGAGGATCAGCGCCGCCCTGTATGACGAGATGGTCGCGCACGCCCGCGCCGAGGCGCCGGACGAGTGTTGCGGGATGATCGGATCGACCGACGGGTCCGCGGTCACCATCCACGCGGCCGAGAATGCCGCCCACAGCCCGCTGCGCTACGAGATCGACGGTGCCGAGCAGTACCGCATCCAGATGGCGATCGACGACGCCGGTCAGGACCTCGGGGCGATCTATCACTCGCACACCCGCAGCGCGCCGATCCCTTCTCAGACCGACATCAATCTCGCCTTCTATCCCGAGACGCTGTACGTGATCGTCGGGCTGGCCGGTGACGAGCCCGACGTCCGGGCCTACGAGATCCGAGACGGCAGGGTCTCCGACGCGGAGCTCACGGTGGAGTGACGCCGCCCACGCCCGGTCTCGAGCAGCCCCTGCTCTGTCCGGGCTGTGGTGCCCGCTATCCGGCTCCGGAGCGCTTCTGTCCGGCCTGCGCGCTCCCGCTGATCCGTGCCGACAGCGACGCCACGCCGCCGCCGACCAGTGCCCGCCACCGTCACGCGCGGCTGATCAAGCCCCAGCTGAGCGAGGGTGAGCTCGTGCAGGTGGCCGGAGCGGCCAATCTCGCCGAGGCCGAGTTCATGCAGTCGCTGCTGCTCGAAGAGGGGGTTCCGAGTCTGCTGCGTCGCAGCGCCGGCTTCGACGTCCCGGACCTGCTCGCAGCCGGGCCGCGGGACATCCTCGTCCCGCTCAGCGGAGCCGATGTGGCGCGCGAGGTCCTGCTCCAGGCCGAGCTGATCGACGCCGCGCGACCGCCGGCATCCCCCGTGGCCCCCGGCCGCCTACTGCTCGGCCTGATCGCCGCGCTGGCGTTCGGTGCGCTCGTAGTGTGGCTGATCGGATCCGTGCTGCACTGAGCTCCGGGCGCACTCACGAGCGGCCGCCATGCCCGGGCCCAGACGTCAGGGGGCGCCGGCCAGCCGGGCGAGGTGCGCGCGCCACGCGCCCTCGGTGTGCTCGATGGAGCGGCCGCCGAAGGCCGCGATCAGCGCGGCGCGCGGTCCGCCGGCCTCAAGGTGTGATGCGAGCTGCGCTGCTGCGCGCTCGCCGCGCTCGGCCGCGAGCAGGTCGAACACGGTCCCGCCGAGCAGCGCCGAGTCGCGATAGCCGGGGGGAAAGCGGGGCCGGGACCCTTCACGCAGGCGCCGGGCGATCGCCGGTCGTGCGTGATCGGTCTGGCCCGAGAACCAGCGGCCCGCGCCCTCGATCAGCCATGCCCAGCGCAACTCGCGCCGCACACGTACCGGGCCAAACACGCGAGTGAGATCGCGGTTGTTCTCGATCACCATGCGCCGCGCGTAGAGGGCGGCGGCGCTCAGCGCGAGCATCTCGCGCGAGCCGGTGACGTTAGAGGCACGACCCCTCAGCACCTGGGGGGAGAGCACGTGCAGCTCGTCCCGGCCCGCCCAGCCGGCCACATAGCGGCGGGCCGCCGGTGCGGTGCTCAGCCAGACGAAAGGGAGGACCGGATGGGCGAGGCTGAGCGACACCACGCCGGAGTGCAGGATGACCGTCAGCTCCGCGACCGGCCGGGGAAACAGCTCGGTCATCCGCAGCTCGGTCACCGACAGCGACTGCAGGACGCGTCGCGCGTCACGCGCGTCATCTTCGTCGTGGCGGGCGCGAAACCCGCCGAGCTGCGATTCGACCCAGGTCACCGGGAGCAGATGATCGCGGCCGGTTGCGGATCAGGCGGGATTTCGCCGTCACCGCAACCTGGCCGCAGAACGTCTAGACGAGAACCGGCTGGCGATCTGAGGCGATCGATGCGATCGCGTCAGACGCACGCTCGAACTCCTCGTCGGACAGCACCGGGGTGCCCTCGAAGGGGAGATCGCGCGTCAACTCCAGCCACGAGCGGCAGCCGCCGTACTCGTCGCGGACCTTGACGGTCACCGGGCGCGGGATCCGGTAGGTGCGCAGCAGGATGACGTGCAGCGGATGGCGCCGCTTCCACGCCAGCCGCTTCTCGGCGTAGTCGGTCGTCCATACGTAGAACGGCGACAGCGCGTCGACGGCGCGACGGTCGGTCACGGTGAAGTGCCCGGCCACCTCGGCCCAAGCGCGGATCCGCACTCGATCTGGCTGTGACAGCGGGTCGCCCCGGTGCAGAGCCTCAGGGTGAGGCTCACCGTCAGACCAAACGCCCTCTTCAAGCGCTCGTGAGAGCTCGGGACGGTGAGATTCGCGCACCAGATCGGTGCGCTGATGGTCGAACGTCGGGTACAGGAAGAAGCGCTCGTAGTCGAGCTTGAAGTGCTTCTGCGGTTCATGAATGCCGCCCTTGCGAAGCGTCAAAAGCTGCTCACCTTCGGCGAGCGCCCGCACGGTAACGGCCCATTCTTTAAAAGCAATCGGCATAGAGAAAAGGGGGGAGACGGGTTTTTAGGTTTTCGATCAGCCCCGGCGCGCCGGAAGGGCAACGTCAGTGACGGGACTTGCCAGATTGTATGCGAGAACCCAGAATTTGCCAAACCTACCTGCAAATAGGGGGTTTTCTCGGGCACCTCGGGGTGACGAAGCTACGGTGCCGTAGCACTGTCGAGCGGCGCTCAAGCGGCGAGCGGCGCGACCTCTTCGGTCTCGGCGAGATGCTGGTGCGACGGGCAGTAGCCGTTACGGGGCAGCGGCATCCGCTGGCACGGCGAACCCTTGCGCGTACTGGCGCGACACTGCAGCGGGTTGCCGTTGAGATCGACCCCGTTCTGGGGCTGGTTGAGCAGGAACTCGTCGGCGCAGGCGAGGTAACCCTCGATCACACGCAGGACGCGTGCTTGGGACAGCATCGGAAAGTAGGCGCGAATGTCGTTGAACAGGGTTCGCGCCGGCCGCGCGAAGTAATGGCGGTCGTTGGCCAGGCGCTCGATCGCCTGCTCGCAGGCGCGCAGGACACGCTCATGGTTGGCGTGCTGACACCCGCCGTGCGGGTCCTCGATGATATCTGAGGCGATCTCTCGGTAGATCGCGCGGCTGAATCGATACATGTGGTCTCTTTCCCTGCGGTCTCGACGCCTCCGGCCGAGCGTCCTAAGTTACGGGCGAGTATTCCCGGGACAGATGAAGCTCGCGCCGCACCGTTTATTAAGTCGGCATTAAGTGGAGTGTCGGGCTCGCCGGGGCCCGGGCCCGATCCGGGTCGGTGCGTCCCGGTCAAAGGGCTCTCGCGCCGGTCTAGGCCCAATGCTCCTGGCGGGGCGTGGCGTGGGAGTCGAGCATCACGTGCACCGCGTCCAGGGCGCGATCGAGCTGCGGGAAGTCGGTGCGCTGATGAGCGCCGCGGCTCTCCTCGCGGGCGAGGGCGGCGCCGGCGATCAGCCGAGCCAGTGGATGGGGGTCCTGCGCGAGCCCGCGCAGGCCATCGCCGCTGCGCTCCAGCCCGGCCAGATCCCACAGCGCCTGCCGGGTGGCGGAGGTGAGTTCGGGCCGCGGTGGGGCGGGGGCGTCGTCGGGACCGGTGAGACCGGGGGCCGCCGCGCTCAGCGCCGCCTGCGCGGCTCGGGCCCCGAACACGAAGCACTCGCTCAGCGAGTTTGAGGCCAGGCGATTGGCGCCGTGCAGGCCGGTGCACGAGCATTCGCCGACGGCGAACAGTCCCGGCAGGCTGGTCTGACCGTCTAGGTCCGTGGCGATGCCGCCCATCATGTAGTGCGCCGCCGGAGCGACCGGAACCAGATCGCGCTCGGGATCGATCCCCGCCCGGCGCAGCGCGCTGACCACGTTGGGAAACAGGGCCGGGTCGACGTCGCGCATGTCCAGGCCGACCGACCGCGCGCTGGTGGACTGC
>JALYTU010000325.1 GCA_030854125.1 Actinomycetota bacterium
GCCCGCCGCAGCCCGACGGGGTTCGGGGGCAGGCCGCGCGCTCTCGGGCGACGGCTTGCGACGCGGGGTCGCCTCCCGGGCGGCAGGGGTCAGCGCGGCGGGGGTCATGACGGCGGTACCTCCAGCTTGCGGACGGCGCGCAGATGCGCTGATCGAGACCTCGGGTTGGCGGCGACCTCCCCGGGGGAAGGCGCCACGGCACGACGGGTGAGCAGCTCGCCTTCGGGCTCGTGGCCGCAGACGCAGATCGGAAACTCCGGTGGACAAACGCAGCCGCGTGCTCGCGCGGCGAGGTAGTGCTTGACGAGTCGATCCTCGAGCGAATGGAAGGAGATCGCGGCCAGGCGTCCGCCGGGAGCGAGGATCTCCCATGCTGCCGGCAGCGCGCCGTCGATCTGGGCGAGCTCGTCGTTGACTGCGATCCGCAGCGCCTGGAAGGTACGCCGGGCCGGATGGCCGCCGGCGAACTGCGCGGGTACCGGGACGGCGGACTTGATCACCTCGACCAACTGCTGCGTGGAGCCGATCTCCTCCTGACGGCGCCGGCGGCCGATCGCCCGGCCGATCTGGCCCGCATAGCGCTCCTCGCCGTACTCGCGCAGCAGTCGCGCCAGGCGCCGCTCGTCCCAGGTGTTGACGATCTCCTCGGCGGTGAGCTCCTGTTCGGGATCCATCCGCATGTCCAAGGGCGCGTCGTAGGCGTAGGAGAAGCCGCGACCCCAGGTGTCCACCTGCATCGAGGACATACCGAAGTCCATGTAGACGAGGTCGGCTCGCAGGTGCTCGATGGCCAACTCCCCGAGCGCGGTCACGAAGTCAGCGCGGATGAAACGGGTCTGACACGAGACCTCGGCGGCCAGTTCGGCGAAACGCGCCTCGGCGGCCGGATCGCGGTCGATCCCGATCAGCGTGCCCGCCGGGCCGATCCGGTCGGCGACCAGGCGCGCATGGCCGCCTCCGCCCAGCGTGCAGTCCACCGCGGTCTCGCCCGGACGCGGATCGAGAACCTCGATCAGCTCACCGGCGAGAACCGGAATGTGGACGCTGGTCATGTCAAGCAGTGTCGCCAAGGCTCGCTGCGAGGTCGGGAATACGGGTCAGGACATCCTCGAAATTCTGCGCGTAGCTGTGCCGATCCCAGATCTCCAGGCACTCGCCGGAGCCCGTGACCGTGACGTCCTTGTCAAGACCGGCGTAGCTGAGCAGTTGCGGCGGGATCATCACGCGGTTGGCAGCGTCAAGCTCGGCGTCGAAGGAGGCGTTGAAGAAGAAGCGCTTGAGCTCGCGCGCCGTCGGCGAGGCTGGGTTGAGATTGGTCAGCGTCGCCTGCGTGTACTGCTCGTAGGCCGCCGGCGTCCACACGGCCACCGTCCGCGGCGCGCCCGCCTCCAGCTCGTGCGAGGCCGCCAGGACCACTCCATCGGCGAGGGCCCCGCGAAACTTCGCCGGGATCGTGAGCCGATGTTTCGCGTCGAGCGCGTGTTCGAATGTTCCGCGAAAGATCAAGGGGTGGCATCAGGCGAGGGGACTGACAAACCCGGGTGGCTGGGTGGGAGGAGCCCTGCCACCCGGGTCCATCGAGCGCAGCCAAGGTAACCCACTCTCTCCCACAATGCAACCCGGCAACCGTCATTTGTCCCACCGGCCCATCTTTCGCTCCCTCGGGGCGCGGAAAACCCCCACCGGTGCTGGCGATCCGTGGTGGGAGGCGGCCGGCTCGCGCGTGCGTCCATTCTGCACCGTCTAATGCAGGTCGACGGGAGGCACCATCGCTTGCAGATCGGAGGCGGTTCCGTCCGCGCGATGTGCGTGGCGGTTAGTCAGTCGCGGGGGGCGGCGGGGAGCTCGAGCACCAGTGACGCGCCGGGGCGGCCCAGATCCTCACCGGCCCGCGCGTGCGTCCGGGTCTCCCCCGCACTCGGATCCTCGGCACGGGCCCAGAGCCGCCCACCATGCGCCACCGCAATCCCCGCGACGATCGCCAGTCCCTGACCGCGGCCCGGGCGCTTCGGTCGGCCGCCGGCGATCCGGGGCGAATAGTGGCGCTGGCGGACCTGCCGGCCACGCCTGACGCTCCACGTGCGTGACGAACGGGGGTGGCCGGCCAGGATGCCGCTCGGCAGTCCAGGCCCGTCGTCGGTCACCGCGACCCTGATCCCGGCCGCGCCGTTGCCGGCGGTGACCCGCACCCGCGAGCCACCGTGCTCGATCGCGTTGGCGATCAGATTCCCGGTCGCCTGCGCGAGCCGCGCGGGATCGCCCAGGACAAAGGCGCATCCGGGGTCAGACAAAAACTCGATGTTCACGTCACTTGCGAGCGCCGCCGGGCGCCAGGCCTCGACCGAGTCGCGGACGACCTGCTGGATGTCGACCTCGATCACCGGCGTCACCGGCATGCCGCCATGGCGCTCGCGCGAGAGATCACCGAGCGCGAGCTCAGCCCGCCGGGTCTCGGCCCCGATCGCGCGCAGCTGACGTGCGCCCAAGCCATCCTGGCGAACGCCGAGGTCGACCGCGAGCCGGATCGCGGTGAGCGGCCCGCGCAGCTCGTGCTCGGCGTGAGCCGCCGCACGTCGGGTCCGGGCCAGCCGCCGGCCGGTGAGCACGGTGCTTCCCGTGGCCAGCGCGGCCAGTAGCCAGCCGACGTGCAACGTGGTCATGCCCCGACCGGCCCGTCGATCAGCCGGTATCCGACTCCCCACACGTTGACGATCATCCCCGGGGCGCCCGCGTCAGCGAGCTTTCGACGCAGGCGCGAGGCGTGGGAGTCGAGCGTCCGGGTGGGGACCAGATTCTGAAAGCCCCAGACCCCGCGCAGCAGCTCCTCGCGCGTGAACACCCGGGCGGGTTCGCCGGCCAGCGCGCGCAGGAGCGCGAACTCCTTCTTGGACAGGCTCAGGGCCTGACCCGCGAGCTCCACGCGCCGCGCCAGCGGATCGATGTCGAGCGGACCGATCTTCAAGCGCCCCGCCCCGGGGCGAAGCGCCGACCGCCGCAGGATCGCGGCGATCCTTCCGCGTAGTTCCGGATAGGAGAAGGGTTTGACGAGGTAGTCGTCGCAGCCACGGTCAAAACCCCGAATCCGATCCAGCTCGCCCGAACGTCCGGTGAGCAGGATCATCGGCAATCGCGGATCAATCCGGCTGACGGTCTCATCCGAGGTCCGAACCTCGCGGAGCACCTCGAGGCCGTCGCGGTCGGGCAGGCCGAGATCGACAATGGCCAGATGCGGTGCCCGTGTCGCCATCAGGCGCAGCCCGGCCCGCGCTGTCTCGGCCTCGAGCGGTTCATAGCCGTCAGCCGAGAGGTTGTCGGCCAGGAACCGGCGGGTCGCGTCGTGGTCCTCTACGATCACGACGGTCGGGGGGTCGGGCTCCATGAATTAAGGGAGTTCTCGGGGGCGCGGGAACCACCCCCTGCAACATCACGTTCAACCCCTCGGCGCGGAAGGATTCGCACATATGATCCCGACGCCTAATGTTCCGCCGCGGTAATTACAGCTCGGGCGACGACTTCGTCCTCGAGTACGGAGAGTTGCGCTTCACGTTCAACGAACGTGACTTCCGCGAACGCTGTGAGCAGGCGGCTCGCAAGCTCGGATTCCTGGATGACGCGGTCGCGGAGGACGAGGCCGAGGACCTGATCAATCTCGTCGTCAACGGCGAGGTCTCTGACCCCGCCTCCGCCCTGGGCGAGCACGTCAACGAGTGCTGGTCAGAGCTCGTCGGACCGTCGGACCGCTCGCTCGTGCACTGGCTGCGCCGGCTCATCTTCCGCGGCGCGTGGCTTGACCAGCGCGTCAAAGAGGGCGAGCTCGACGTCTCGTTCAATGAGGATCTGTCTGGGTTTGTCTACGTGCAGCCCGATCGCGGCGGTGAGCCGATCGAGCTCGCGCCTGAGCCCAGCTGGGACCGGGTCGCCTATGTGAGGCGTTAGATGGTCGATTCCGCGACCGTTCGCCGGTGATGGCGTCTGAAGGCCGGGGCGCTACCCGCCGGCTCCCTGCAGCGTGGCCACCGGCTGCACCGCCGGAGCCGGGTTGTCGAGCAGCAGTCGCGGGACCGTGACCAATCGGTAGCCCCGGCGACGCAGGTCGCGGATGATGATCGGGAGCGCGGCCACCGTCTGCGAACGGTTGCCGCCGGCGTCGTGCATGAGGATGATCGCCCCCGGACGGGCTCCCCGGACCGCCGAATCGACGATCGCCTCCACGCCGGGGGCCTGGTAGTCAGCGGTGTCGACTGTCCAGAGCACCATCAGCATCCGGTAGCGCTTGAGCAGCTTCAGCGTGGTCGCGTTCCACAGCCCGTAGGGTGGGCGGAAGAGCCTGGGGAACGGAGCGCCGAAGTCTCCGATCGCCGCGGTGTCCTGCAGCAGTTCGCCCTGTTGGTCGCGCATCGACAGTCGTGACATCGGCGCGT
>JALYTU010000326.1 GCA_030854125.1 Actinomycetota bacterium
GCACCCAGCGCTGCCGCGGCCCGACGGCCGCTTCGGTCAACATAGCGTCCAGGGACGGGGAGGAGGCCTTGCGTGGCGTCGAGGCACGCTTCTTGAGGGGCTTCTCCACGGTTGCCACAGTCACTTGGCCTCCGTCGATTCGGGCACTTCGATCTCGCGCTTGAGGATCTTGCCCGTCGGGCCCTTCGGGAGCTCGTCCACGAACCAGATCCGGCGGGGGTACTTGTAGCCCGCCACCTGTTCTTTGACAAAGGCCTTAAGCCCCGCCTCGTCAATCTCGGCGCCCTCCTTGAGCGCGACCGCCGCGCCCACCTCCTCGCCCATCTGCTCGTCGGGCATCCCGACCACGGCCGCCTCTCGGACGTCGGGATGTTCGTAGAGGACCTCCTCGATCTCGCGCGGATAGACGTTGTAGCCGCCGCGAATGATCATGTCCTTCTTACGATCGACGATGAAGAAGTAGCCGTCCTCATCGACCGTCGCCATGTCCCCGGTGTAGAACCACCCGTCGACGATCGCTTCCGCAGTGGCCTCCTCGTTCCGCCAGTAGCCCTTCATCACGTTGTGGCCGCGAATCGCGATCTCGCCCACCTCGCCCTGGGGAACCTCGTTGTGCGCGTCGTCGCAGACGCGCAGCTCGACGCCTTCGATCGGCGTCCCGATCGAACCTGGCTTGCGCTCACGGTTGGGGTGGTTAAAGGACGCGACGGGCGAGGTCTCAGACAGACCGTAGCCCTCCAGGACGTGGCAACCGAAGGCTTCCTCGAAGCCGCGCATCACCTCGATCGGCATCGCCGCTCCGCCGGACATACAGAGCCGCAGAGAGGAGGTGTCAACCTGCTCGCGGCCGTCGTGATGCAGGAGTGCGGAGAACATCGTCGGCACACCCTGGAATACGGACACGTGATCGCGCGCGATGATGTCGAGCGCCTTGCTTGCGTCAAAGCGCGGGATCATCGAGAGGCAGCCGCCGACGCTGATCGTGGCGTTCAGGCCACAGGTCTGACCGAAGGAGTGAAACAGGGGCAATGCACCAAGCACGACGTCATCGCTGCCCACCTCGGCCAGCGTACGGGCGATGCGCGCGTTCGCGAGCAGGTTTGCATGTGTCAGCTCTGCCCCCTTCGGCTTACCGGTGGTACCAGAGGTGTAGAGGATGACCGCCGTTTCATCACCGTCACGGTGGCACAGGACACGCTCGTCCGAGGCCTCAGCGAGCAGGCGCTCGAAGCTCCCTGGCTCGACGAGGATGCTCTCAGCCCCGGCCTTGGCAGCGCCGGTTTCGGCCGCCTCGGCGAAGTCGTGCCAGGCGAGCAGGAAGCGGGCCTCCGGGTCTGAGAGATAGAAGGCGACCTCCCGCCCCTTGAGCAACACGTTCATCGGCACCACCACGCCGCCGGCCCGGAGCACGCCGTAATAGGCGATCGCGAACTCAGGGACGTTGGGCAGCATGATGCCCACCCGTTCGCCGGGCTCTAAGCCCTTGGCGGTGAGCATCGCCGCGGTGCGCGCGCTGGCCTCGTCGAGCCCTTCGTAGCTCACTTCGGTTTCGTCGAGGCGAAGCGCCACGCGCTCGCCGTCAGTGGCTGCCGTGCGGGTGAGAAGCCCGGCCAGATTCTGCTCGTCCATCGCTTGTTCTCCCTGTTCTGGTTCGAATGGCTAGGTGAAGGCGCTCAGGCCGGTGATGTCGCGTCCCACGATCAGCGTCTGCATGCTCTCGGTGCCCTCATAGGTATAGAGCGCCTCGATGTCGACGAAATGGCGCATAACGTGGTTCTCGAGCAGGATGCCGTTGCCGCCGAGTACGTCGCGCGCCAGCCCGATCACCTCGCGCGCCTTGCGTGTGTTGTTCATCTTGGCCAAGGCGGCGATCGTGTCCGTGAGGTGGCCTTCCTGCATCAGCCGACCGAGCCGCAGGCAATACAGCTGCATGGCGGTCACCTCGGCGAGCATTTTCACCAGCCGGTCCTGGACGAGCTGAAAGCTCGTCAGCCGCTCGCCGAACTGAACTCGCTGACCGGCATAGGCCAGGGCGGCCTCGTAAGCGCCGACAGCGTGTCCCAGCGCCGACCAGGCACACGCGTTGCGGGTTGCCGCCAGCACGCGCGAGGTGTCTTTGAAGGACTCGGCCCGCGGCAAGCGGGCCTCGGCGGGCAGCCGCACGTTCTCGAGCTCAATGTCGGCCTGCAGCACTGCACGGACCGAAGCCTTGCCGGTGATCTCCGTTGCCTTCAGGCCCGGTTCGGTCCCGCTGACGAGGAAGCCGTTGACCTCGCCTTCCTCCGTGCGCGCCCACACAACGATCACGTCGGCAATCGTGCCATTACCAATCCAGCGCTTGGCGCCGTCCACGCGCCAGCCGTCGCCCGCCCGCCGCGCCGTGGTCTCGAGCGCGACGGAGTCCGATCCGTGCTCGGGCTCCGTCAGCGCGAACGCGCCGATCTTCTCCAAGCGGGCCATGGGCCCCAGCCAGTGCTGTTTCTGCTCTTCGGAGCCGAGGCTCGCGATCGCGTTCATCGCCAGCCCGGACTGCACGCCGAGGAACGTCCCGAGGCTACCGTCGCCGCGATTGAGCTCCATGTTGATCAGCCCGGAGGAGATCGGACTCATCGACGGGCAGCCGTACCCCTCGATGCCGTCGCCCACGATGCCGAGCGGCGCCATCTTCTCGATCAGCTCCCACGGGAATTCCGCTCGTTCCCAGAAGCCGGCCGCGACCGGTAGTACCTCGTCGTCGACGAAGCGTCGAGTGCGCTCGAGGTAGCTCAGTTCCTCGCTCGAGAGCTGATCACGGATCAGAAAGTAGTCGGTCCCCAGGGACCTCCCGATGTCCGCGCCCAGGCGTCTGCCTTGCTCGACTTCCATCTCCGCTCCCTCTCCGCGCCGGTCCCGTCTTCGCCTTGGGTGTACCCGCGATTGCCGCTCCTAGTCGCAAGCCGTCGGCGAAACGTTGAGCTAGCCGTTTGACCGGTAGCGTGATAGCGATGTCGCTGTCGGACTCGGTTGGTGCGCGTGATCGGTGATCGCTGGGGGGTGACCTTGGCAGAGACCCAGCGCCGGTATCCCTGTGACGACGTCGTGTCACATCCTGTGCTTCAGGCGTGGCGGGGAGTCACGGTGCGGGCCGAACCTCAAGACGTCTGGCCATGGGTGGCCCAGATCCGCGTCGCACCGTACTCCTATGACTGGGTCGACAATCTCGGGCGCCGATCCCCGCAGGGACTCTTGGAGCTGCCAGATCCGGTCGTCGGCGAGCCCTTCACCGCTGCCCTGGGCGGCCGCCCTTACGGCCGGATCATCACCGTGGCTCCTGGCGAGCATCTCACCGGACAGATCCTGGGTGCAGTGATGTCCTACGTGCTGGTTCCTGAGGGTCGAGCGACGCGGTTGCTGCTCAAGCTCGTCACGCATCGCGGACGCGCGATCGCACCGGTGCTGTCATGCGGCGATCTGATCATGGCTCGGCGCCAGCTGCTGAACCTCGCTCGCCTCGCGGAGCAGGCGCCACCGGCGTGACGAACACGACGATCGGACCGACGCCCGAGTGGCCTACCGGGCCGAGCCGTTGAGGTGCCAGAGCCCGTCAAAGCCGACGTGCTCCTCGACGGCCACCCGACCCAGTCGCTCGCGGGCCTCCTCGAGCGAGATTGCGCACACGGTCGCGACCTCGGCGGTGGCCAGCGGCTCGCCGGCCCAGGTCAGCACCTCGGCCACCTCGGTGGGGTCAGGGCGGCGCTTGGCGCCCGGAATGAGGTTGGCAACCGCTACCTCGTAGGCCGCCAGCGGCTGAAAGCCTGGCGCGGTGAGGGTCGCTCCGTCGGCGCGCTTTAGCTCGTAGGACGGGCAGGTGTAGCGGTGAGCACCGTCGCCGTCATCGGCCAGCTTGTGGACGAGCGCCAGGGCTGCCGGGTTGGGGGTGCGGCTCGCCTTCATATCCCCGGCCAGCGCATCCCCGGTCTCGGGCTCGGCCATCCAGGCCGTGAGGTCGTCCGGGGCGATGCCGGTCTCCTGGGCGGCGGCCGCGAGCGTCGCCGGCTCGTCCAGCAGCGATCCAGAGAAGTGCAGGACGCGCAGCGCGCGCAGGATCGGGCGCTCCTGCTCGGGGAGGTGGCGGCGGACAGCGACGACCGCGCGGCATGCGGGTAGGGTCGCCGCCATGCGGGTCCGGAGCGAGGAGTCCATCGGCATGTGGTGCTGCTCGGCGAGTTTGCGGAACGAGCTCGACTGGCGCTCAGGCGTAAAGCCCTTGCGGGTGTAGACGTCGGCACTGTCGGCCAGGCCGACCATGCGGGCCCCCCAGCGCAGCTGGGCGCCATAGAGCCAGTCCAAACGGCGACGCGCGGGTTCGGCTGACCAAGCGAACGGACAGCCCGGATCCGTGTACTCGGTGATCATCAATGAAGTCATTGCGTGCTCAAGTA
>JALYTU010000327.1 GCA_030854125.1 Actinomycetota bacterium
CTACTAGCCTGCGAGGGGTGACCTCGGCCGCCGCCGACACCCTTCGTCGTTCCCCCCTGCACGCGCGCCACGTCGCGGCCGGAGCGCGGCTGGTGCCGTTCGCCGGATGGGAGATGCCGGTCCAGTACGCCGGGGTGCGCGAGGAGCATCTGGCCGTCCGCCGGGGCGCCGGAATATTCGATGTCTCCCACATGGGCCAGATCGAGACGCGCGGTCCCGGTGCGGCGGCGTTGCTGCAGCGTCTCATCAGCTCCGACGTGCGCCGGCTGGCCGAGGGGGGCGCGCAATACGGACTGCTGTGCCGTGACGACGGTGGCGTGCTCGATGACCTGATCAGCTACCGGCTGGCGGACTGCCACTATCTGACCGTCACCAATGCGGCCAATCACGAGCGTGATCTGGCCTGGTTTCAGGGTCATGCCGGGGACTTCGACGTCGACGCGATCGACTGCCGCGACGCGTTCGCGATGCTCGCCGTCCAGGGCCCGAGCGCCCGGAGGATCCTCAACGCCGTAGCCGACGGTCCGCTGCCGCCGCGGATGCATTGCGGTGAGCGGACGGTCGCCGGGGTGCCGCTGCTGTTCTGCGGGACCGGATACACCGGGGAGGAGGGCGCCGAGCTGCTGTGTGACCCGCTCCGCGCCGGCGAGCTCTGGGATGCGCTGCTGGCGGCCGGAGTCACCCCGGCCGGTCTCGGGGCGCGCGACACGCTGCGCCTGGAGGCCTGCTTTCCGCTCTACGGCAACGAGCTGACGCAGGACCGCACTCCGATCGCGGGCGGTCTGGGCTGGGCCTGCCAGGAGCAGACCGGCTTCATCGGCGCCGAGCAGGTGGCGGCCGAGCGAGCCGGGGGACCCGCGCAGCGCCTTGTCGCCTTCGTGATCACCGGCGCCGGGATCGCGCGTTCGGGCAATCCGGTCGCCGGCGGCGGGGTGGTCACCAGCGGGACCTTCTCACCGTGCCTTCAGCGCGGCGTCGGCCTGGCCTACGTGCCCGCCGCCCGGGCCGAGCCCGGGACCGCGTTTCAGATCGACGTGCGCGGAACGCTGCGCGATGCAGCGGTCGTACCCAAGCCAATCTATGCAAGGGAGTCCTGAGGACCGTGGCCGATCCGAGCTATCCCGACGATCTCCTCTACCACCCCGAGCACGATTGGGCTCGGATCGATGGCGAGCAGGCGACGTTCGGAATCACCTGGTACGCGCAGGACACGCTGGGCGAGGTCGTGTTCTTCGATCCCCCCGAGATCGGCTCCCGGGTCAGCAAGGACGTTGCCTACACCGAGGTCGAGTCCGTCAAGGCCGTCTCGGACGTGATCTCACCGCTCTCGGGCGAGGTGATCGCGGTCAATGATGCGCTCGCCGACGCGCCCGAGACGATCAACTCCGACCCTTACGGCGACGGTTGGCTGGTCAAGATCAGGCTGTCCGATCCCTCAGAACAGGATGCGCTGCTGGACGCCGCGGGCTATGAGGCGACGCTGTCGTGAGCCGTTATACGTCCGCCACCGATGCCGACCGGGCCGAGATGCTGGCCGCGATCGGAGTGGACTCGATCGACGCCCTGTTCGCAGACATCCCCGACAGCCTGCGGCTTGACAAGCCGCTCGATCTCGGCCCCGGGCTGTCCGAGCAGGAGGTCTACGGCGAGCTGCTCCGGCTCGCGCAGCGCAACGTCAGCACCGAGGACGACGTCTCGTTCCTCGGCGGTGGCATGTATGACCACTACGTGCCGGCGCTGATCGACTCGATCACCAGCCGCTCGGAGTTTTTGACGCCCTACACCCCCTATCAGCCCGAGGTGTCTCAGGGCGGCCTGCAGGCGATGTTCGAATACCAGACCGCGATCTGCGAGCTGACCGGGCTGCCGATCTCCAACGCATCGGTCTACGAGGGCCCGAGCGCCGTGGCCGCCGCGGGCTACGTCGCCAAGCTCAGCCAGCCACCCGATCGCCGCCGCCTCATCGTCTCGCGCGGCGTGCACCCGCACGCGCGTGAAACCCTTGTCACGCTGGCCCGGGGGTGGGGGATGGACGTGCAGGAGGCCCCGCTGCGCGACGGCGTGACCGTCCTGCCCGAGCTCGATGACACGGTCAGCGCGGTGATCGTCGCCCAACCGAACTTCCTCGGCGTCGTCGAGGACCTGGAGCCGCTCGCGCAGTCGGCTCATGATGCCGGAGCCCTGGCGGTCTGCTCGTGTGATCCGCTGCCGCTGGCGCTGCTGCGCTCCCCCGGTGAGTGCGGGATCGACATCGCCGTGGGGGAGGGGCAGACGCTCGGAAACCGACTGGACTTCGGCGGCCCTTCCTTTGGCTTCTTCGCGGTCACCGTCGCGCTGATGCGTCGCCTGCCGGGTCGGATCGCCGGCGAGACGCGCGACGCCGACGGTAAGCGTGGGTTCGTGCTCACGCTGCAGACCCGCGAGCAGCACATCCGCCGTGAGAAGGCGACCTCGAACATCTGCACGGCGCAGGCGCTCAATGCGCTGGCCGGCGTCATCTACCTCAGCTGGCTGGGCCGCGAGGGGATCGTCGAGCTTGGCGAGCTGATGCTGCGGCGCACCGCCTACGCGCGTGACCGGCTCGCCGCGATCGACGGGGTCGCGCTGCTGCACGATCAGCCGGTCGTGCGTGAGTTTGCCCTGCGTCTCGACGTGCCCGTGGCGCCGGTGGTAGCCCGGTGCCGCGAGCGTGGTGTGGACCCCGGCTATCCGCTGGTCACCGACTACCCCGAGCACGGGGACTGCCTGTTGGTGGCGATCACCGAGCAGCGCACCCGGACCGACATCGATCGCCTCGCCGAGACGCTGGAGGCCGTGATCGCCGGCGAGCGCAACCGCGAGCGCGAGGGAGCCCGGGCATGAGCTTCGCCGCCGCCGACGACGAGCTGACGATCTTCGAGCGCTCGCGTCCCGGACGGCGGGCGTTCGTGGCCCCCGCCATCGATGTGCCGGAGGTCCCGATCGACGAGCTGCTGCCCGTGCGCCTGCGCCGCAGCCGGCCGCCGCGGCTGCCCGAGGTCTCCGAGCCCGAGATCGTGCGCCATTACAACCGGCTCTCCAAGCGCAACTTCGACCTGGACACCGGCTTTTACCCGCTGGGGTCGTGCACGATGAAGCACAACCCCAAGCTTCACGAGCGGGTCGCGGCGCTGCCCGGCCACGCCAAGCTGCATCCGCTGCAGAGTCCCGACCGCTCCCAGGGTGCGCTGGAGCTGATGTTCTCCCTGCAGCATGCGCTGGGCGAGATCGCCGGACTGCCGCATGTGTCGCTCCAGCCGTCCGCGGGCTCCCACGGCGAGTTGGCCGGCGTCCTGCTCACCCGTGCCTACCACGAGGACCATGGCGAGCAGCGCACCAAGGTGCTGACTCCCGACACCGCCCACGGAACCAATCCGGCCACGGTGACGATGGCCGGCTACGAGGTCGTCAAGGTCGGCACCGATGCCAACGGCAACGTCGATCTCGACGACCTGCGGTCCAAGGCCGCCGACGACGTCGCCTGCCTGATGCTCACCAACCCCTCGACGCTCGGCCTGTTCGAGCCCTCGATCCAGGAGATCGCCGCGATCGTGCATGACGTCGGCGCGACGCTTTACTACGACGGGGCGAACCTCAACGCGATCATGGGCATCTGCCGCCCGGGTGACATGGGCTTCGACATCGTGCATTTCAACCTGCACAAGTCCTTCACCCAGCCCCACGGGGGCGGTGGTCCGGGCGCCGGCCCGATTGCCGTCGCTGACCGGATCGAGCCCTACCTGCCGCGCCCGCAGGTCGTCCGGCTGCCCTCCGACAACGGTCAAAGTTTCCGCTATGACTTGGATTTCGATCGGCCCAAGTCGATCGGGCGCCTGCGCGGCTTCCAGGGCAACTACGGGGTGTTCGTGCGCTCCTACGCCTATATCCGCTCGCTCGGCGCCGCCGGCCTGCGTGACGTATCCGAGGTGGCGGTGCTCAACGCCAACTACCTGCTCGCCAAGCTGCGGGCCGAGGGCGTGCTCGAGCATCTCCCCGCCGCCTATGACCGGCTGTGCATGCACGAGTTCGTGCTCTCCGGCGCGCCGATGAAGCGCGATCTGAGGATCAGGACACTCGATCTCGCCAAGCGGCTGCTCGACCACGGCGTGCATCCTCCGACGGTCTACTTCCCGCTGTTGGTCGACGAGGCGCTGCTGATCGAGCCGACCGAGACCGAAACCAAGGAGACGCTCGATCGCTTCGCGGAAATCGTCGCCGAGATCCTGCGCGAGGCCCGCGAGGATCCCGACATCGCCCGGACCGCTCCGCACACCACGCCGGTCCGGCGACTGGACGAGGCGGCGGCGGCCCGCCACCCCGTCCTACGCCAGCCGCTCTGATCAGCGCGGTCGATGCCGGGCTGGGCTACGACCCTGTGGGTGCCAGTTGCACGCCCGCGC
>JALYTU010000012.1 GCA_030854125.1 Actinomycetota bacterium
ATCTAAGACCGCGCGACGCGCCGATGCTCATCGCTGCCCGCCCGGAAGGCGCACGCGAAGCTGCCGTCCTGCTTCGCTCCCGGAGGTCGATCTGACTCCCGGTTCGCGCGGTCGCGCGGGGAGATCGTGGCGCCCGCAGCGGCAGCGACGCGGCCGGACTGGGAGGGTGTGCCAGGCCCGTCTTGCCGTAGTGCATATGCGCCTCCGCCGGGATCGGCCGGCGGCCTCACCGCTAACTTGAGCGGCACGCACCTCGCGCGCCAACGCCGATTATCACTCCGTGGGCTACCGGCGCTCACCGTCACCATGTCGTCCGGACTTCCGCGAAGTCGCCGCCTGACCGGTCGTGATCGCAGGGCTTCTGCTTTGGTAACACCGGGTATACTCTGCTGATGGCAAAAGTGATGATCTCGCTGCCCAATGACCTGCTCGCGCGCGTCGACGCGCACGCCAGCGAGCACGGCAGCACTCGCAGCGCCACGATCCGTGAGTTGGCGGAAGTCGGCCTGGGTGAGCGCCAGCGACGGCTTGCCCAGCGAATGGCAGAGCTGGAAGGCCACGCGCAAGGACACGGCGGTAGCGTCGCCCAACAGATCAGGGCGAGCCGGCCGGCGTGATCTTCTTGGATGCGAGCGTGCTCCTCGCCGCTGAGGACACAGATGACGCCCAGTACGACGCCGCGAGCGCGTTAATGCGGACTGGGGCGCTCGCGACGCTTGATCTTGCTTTGTATGAGACCACCAATGTCGCGATCGCGCGGTGGAAGGATCCCGAGGCCGCCAAGCGACTTGCGCAGCGGATCTGGATGATCGCCGAGCTGGGAATCTTGGTGCGCGTCGACTTGGACCTCAGCGACCAGATCGGGCGGCTCGCCGTTGATCAGAAGCTCAGCACCTATGACGCGGGTTATGTCGCTGGTGCTCAGCGACTGGGGGTCACGCTTGCCAGCTGCGACGAACGCGACTTGGTCAGTGCCGGACTCGCCGAGCTCCCAACCACGCTGATCACTGACTGACGCCAGACTTCCGGATTGCCAAGCGACCGGCCATGAGGTCGTGCGTCCGCGTCACGTGGCGGACCGCGCGAAGCTATGGCGCAAGCTGAGGGGCGCGGGCGCGGTCAACGTCGACCCCGCCGAGCGCCTTTGTGAAGCGGTCCGCCAGTTCGGTCGCCGGCCGAGCGTGCAGGTAACGCTCGGTCGTAGCGATCTGTGAGTGGCCCATGGCGCTCTTGACTGAGATCAGGTCGACACCGCCCGCGACGAGCAGCGAGCCGTAGGTGTGGCGCAGATCGTGGAAGCGCAACGGCGGCAGACCGGCGGCGTCGCGGGCGCGGTCGTACCGGCGCCGTAGCGCTGACGGGTCGAGCCGGCGGCCGAAGCGGTTGCAGAACACGTACTCGTCGGGACCCGTGAAGTCTTCGCGTCGGCTCAGGCGGTCGAGCGCTGCCGCGGCCTGGTCGGGGAGAGGGACCTCGCGGAAGCGGCCGCTCTTGGTCGAGTTGGCCTCGACGTCGGCCGAGAGGGTGCGCGATACGACCACCTTGCGGCCGAGGAACTGGACGTCGCGCCAGCGCAGCATGACGAGCTCACCCTGGCGCAGGCCGGAATAGGCGGCCACCCGCACGAGCTCGGCGTCCTGGGTGTCCTCGCGCGCGCGGGCGGTCAGCTCGTCATCCCCGACGCCCTGGGCTCGGGGATCTCGGTGGGTTCCCGACTCGAAGGCGCGGGCCAGGGCCTCGATCTGTTCGACGCTGTAGTAGGGGAGAGGGCCGGGTTCCGGTTCGCGGCGGCGGTCGGCCCACTTGGCCGGGTTCTCGGTCAGGCCCCAGGTGTGCGGGCGCATCCCATAATTGAAGACGGCGTGGATCAGCTGCCGTGCCTTATTGACGGTGCGCGGCGAGACGCCGGTGGCGGCGATCTTGCGCAGCAACAGGTTGATCTCCCGCGTCGTGACCTCGCGTGCCGGGCGGTCGCCGAGGGCGCCCATGATCCAGCCGGGGGTGTGGCCGCCACCACGGCGGTAGGGGATACCCGGCTCGGTCAGTTCCGAGCGCAACGCGCGTAGCGTCGAGGGCTTGGCTCCGCGAACGTCGGCCAACCAACCGAGATAGTCGAGCGCGACCTCCCGGAAGGTGACGCCGCGCCGATCCCGCGCCGAGGCGTCTTGCTCGTGCAGCGTCTGATCGGCATCGTGCGCACGGACCAGGGCGAGCATTCGCTCGTGCGCCTGGGCCTCGGTCAGGCAGCCGTCATCGACCCGGCCGCGCCGCATCCGCCAGCCACTCTCACCGTCGGGTTCCGCCCACGCCCGTCCCAGCGAGCGCACCACCGGCTTGCCGTCCCGCGACCACTTTGCGTACCAGTAGACCCCGCCGGTGCGCTGGCGCAGATATGGCCGCGTGGACGGATTCGGCGGTGTCACAGCAGTGTCAGCCCGGGTGTCATGCCGAGCACCCTATAACAGTCAGTGGACGTCGGGCAACGGTCGGGCAACGGTCCTTCGGGCAACGGTCGCGGGCAACCTTCCGAGTCGTAAACCCCGTCAAATCGGCGTTGTCGGCCTCTCAATCGCCCGGAAAGAGCGTAGAAAGACGGCCCTTCGTCGGTTCCCAAGCCGAAGGTCGCGGGTTCGACCCCCGTCCGCCGCTTTCAAGACGGCACGTAGATACGGGGTTTGGTTTTCCCGCGAGATGCGGAACCCGAAGCAGCCACCTCAATCGGGTCGACGATGGCGGATCTGCTGCCCGGTGATTCGTGAATACGGCGGTCTCCGCTGGCGCTGAGCGGGACAGGGTGGCGGGCTGGTTCAGTCCCCCGTCGGGACAACGCCTGACGCCTCGACCATGACGATCGATGTGCGCGGGCGTGCGCGGGTGCGGTGAACGGTCCCCTTGGGCACCGTGAACGCGTGGTGAGGGTCAAGGACGACGGTCGCAGCGTCTTGGAGATCGATGAGCAGCTGACCATCGAGCACGAGGAAGAACTCGTCGGTGTCGTCGTGCTTGTGCCAGTGAAACTCGCCCTCGATCACTCCAAGCCGGACGACCGCGTCATTGACCG
Organism: Actinomycetota bacterium; assembly: GCA_030854125.1. Taxonomy (GTDB): domain Bacteria; phylum Actinomycetota; class Thermoleophilia; order Solirubrobacterales; family Solirubrobacteraceae; genus Palsa-465. The sequence continues at coordinate 3,062 of JALYTU010000012.1, forward strand.
ACGTCAGGGTCTGGTTGAACCAGGGCTTGCGAGCGGCCGCTTCGGCAGCGAGGTCGATGTGGGCGAGCTGCCCGAACTTGTCGTCGAGGTGGATGTCGTAACGATCGTCGGGCATATTCGAGGTTCTTCGCGAGGGGTCAGCCACACTCAATATATAGTGGCTTAGCTATATGTCAATGGACACCTTGACGCTGCTCGAGGCACTCTCGAACGCCCGACGGCTGCAGATCCTCGATTGGCTCCGCGAGCCTCGTCTCCACTTCCCGCCCCAACGCGATGGCGACCTGGTCGACGACGGCGTCTGCGTGGTCTTCATCGCCGACAAGCTCGGCGTCGCGCAGCCGACTGCGACCACCCACCTACAGATTCTCAAACGCTCCGGGCTTTTGATCTCCAAGCGCGTTGGCCAGTGGACGTTCTACAAACGGGACGAAGAGGCCGTCAATCTCGCCAAAGAGCAGTTGCAGCAGAGCTTGTAGGGCTTGGATCGGGCAGGAGCCGCGCGTCGAACCAATCAACAGGGACTTCTGCTCAGTCACTGCGCCGGCCACGACATGACGACTCATGCTTCGAGAGTTACCACGCCGCAAGCGGCGTCACCGTCTTCGACACTCCCCGTCTTGGTGGAAGAGACGGTCTTGGGAGGCAGACCCGAAATTCATTGGTGAGATCGCCGGCATCGACCGCTTGCGATCAGACGGCCAACTCGCTCGCCTGGCCGGCTGCGCACCGATCCCCATCTCATCCGGACGCACCGACCGCCACCGCCTCGATCCCGGCGGCAACCGACAGCTCAACCACACCTTTCACATGCTCGCCATCATCCGCATCAGCCACGACCCGGCAAGACCAAAAAGGAAGCGATCCGCAGCCTCAAACGCCACCTCGTCCGCCGTGTCTACCACCTCCTCCACGACCCCAACAGCGTTCCAACCACCATCTGCGTAGGAGACTTCGTGAGTCCAGAAGCGCCGCCGGGTTCGAGTGAGACTTCTGCATGTCTCTAGGGGTGTACGGAGGCTTACCCTAGCGACCCGAGCACGACCGGAGGTACGGCGCACTCTACGCCGAATGAAATCGCGCCTACGGATGTTTGCGCAGGATGCTCTGGCCGCCGAAGACGAGCCCGTCGTCCTGCTGTATCCATTTCTTCAGCACGACGTCAATGGTGCGGCGGTAGTTCTCGGCTTCGGTGAGAACATGCGTCTGGTCGGGCGTCGGGGCGATCAATTCGGAACTGCTGATTTCATCCGCATTCTCAAGTGTGTAGAGCAATGCTCCGTCTGGTGGGTTGAGCGCCAGGACGAGACGAGGGTGGATGCTCAAGGCCAGCCCGCCGACGACGGCGAGAAAAACGGCCGCGCCCAATAGCGCGTTCACGACAAGTGCACTACTCATCATTCAACCCTCCGGTTGATGAACTATGGGTGTTGGCTGAGGCTTACGGCGGGTGCGTTTCCCCGGCGCTTCCAAACGCTTCCGGTGGTCCTGGGGTCCGTAGCCCAAATCATTCAGTAACGGTGTGATTGCGGCTGGGGAAGGTTCGGGCCGGCGATGCTGATGCTGAGAACGAGGATCTCTTGACTTCGCCTGCGCTGGGGACTGAGACTCTCTGGAAGTCAGGATTGCCCAGGTGAGCAAGCCCAGGACCTCGATGAACACAATTGCGCAGAGGAGAATGTTCTTCGTGATCACGCCGGTCATCTCTGACTCCTGGTCGGTGGTGGAGCTTTGCTCCGACCAATAGACGTCATCGGACGCCGGCGGTCAATCCGTAGGACTACTGAAGCTGGCCGTTGGGGTCGGCAGATTTGCCCAAGTTGGGGGTTTCTGACTACTGCGGCTCTGTGAGGCCTTCTCTCACAACCAGCACGGCAAGCTCGGTGCGGTTTGCGCAACGCGTCTTTCGCAGAGCGCTCGAAACGTGACTGTGTACCGTGCGCGGCGATACCACCAGTTCCCGCGAGATCTCGTCGTTTGACCTGCCGAGCGCGACCAGCCTCACCACCTGGACCTCACGGACGGTAAGGGTCCCGCTGCGATGCTCACCGGGCCGAGGCTCACGAGAGTTCTCGCGCAGTTCAGCGGTAACGACGGGCCCTGGGCGCTTCTGGCTGCGAACCGCCAGGACGAGGACCATCGCCCCGAAGGCCCCAACGATCTCGAAGAAGGTGGCAACGTCCGGGACGGCCGGAGAGGACTCTCTCGGCGCAGTCAACACGTGCATCGAGTCCAGCGCCTCCACGAGAGCCAAGGTCACGACGAGGAGCAGCGCCGCCAGCACTGCAGGTCGGCTACCGCAGAGCGCTCCCGCGGCTACCAAGAACATCGCACAGAGAAGAATCGTGGTGGTCTTCCCCGCCCCTTCAGCGACGATTGACCACGCGCTGACCCCGAAGTAGACGCCAAGCAGCAACCACGCCGCTGCGCGTGGTTTTCCATGACGCGAGAGCCATAACAGCAGCCCGAACGCCACAGCCGCAGCTCCGACCACGACAAGAGTGTGGACATGATCTGACGTGTCCGGTCCTCCGTGGGAAATCTGCACGACTCGCTGGACTCCGGGAACCAGTGCCAATACCAACGAAACGAGCAACAGGACGTTCAGCGCTACCTCGCGCTCGCGACTACCGTCCTCCCCATCGGACTCACGGGCCTCGATCAGCAGCGCGTGGAGACGCAATGAAAGCTTCATCACCTAAACGTCGGCGCGGGTCGCGATTTCGCGCTCCGGTTGCGGCCTCGACGGCCCCCCGCCCAAGCCATGCGCGTGCCGCGTTGCGACCTGTCCTGCACGTGGCCAAGCATCTCACGCCAGAAAGAAGCTCGTCAAGCGATGTGCAAGCTGCGATGTTGAGGGACCTCGGACTTAGCCCGAGCGCGTGGGGCGAACAGTAGCCGTGCCGCGCGCCGGCGTCGAGGACAACCTCCGCTCCCTGCAGGTGGAGCGGATGGACCTCGTCAACCTCCGCCTGATGAACACCGATGCCTCCGGCGACCTCCTGGCCCAGCAGCTCGGCACGCTGGAGGATCTACACGGCGAAGGCAAGCTTGACCTGATCGGCATCAGCGAGGCCGGCGCCGATGCCGTCGGCCGCGCGCTCGATCTGGTCGACATCGCTGAGGTGCAGAACTCCTACAGCGTTGTCAATCGCTCCGGCGAGGACGTGCTGGAGCTGTGCATGGCGCGAGAGATCGCGTTCGTGCCCTATTTCCCGCTTGGTTTCAGCGTTCAGTGGCGGCCCCTCGCAGCTGGCGCAGGACCCCGTCATCTCCGGGGTCGCGCACCGACGCGGGATCACCGTCACGCAGGTTGCACTCGCGTGGCTGCTCGCTCGCTACGTCCGGATGCTGCTGATCCCCGGTACCAGCTCCGTGGGCACCTCGAGGAGAACATGGCCGCGGCGGACGTCGAGCTCGACGCACACGATCTCGCCGAGCTCGAGAAAGCCACCCCGCTGGGCGATCCGCTCGCCGCTGCCCACGACTGACCCATGCGCCTGACGCTCGCGGACGCCGCTGTCATGGAAGGCTGTCCGCTGACATCTGCCTCAGAGGGTCGCGAGCGCCGCGCGAGTCGTCAGATCCGCAGGCGCGTAGACGGCCAGCCGCAGCTCTGGCTGTCCAGTCGGGACAGTCTGAGCGTGATGTAGGCGCAGCGTGCCGAGCTGCGGGTGTTCCATCACCTTGGTGCCGCGCTGAGTGTCGATCACCTCGTGCTCACCCCACCACTCACGGAACCGGGCGCCGTGCTCGCGCATCTGCGCCAGGAACTCCTCGTATTCCGGCTCACCCGCATGGCGCGCATACTCGGCGCGAAATCGCGCCAGCGTGTTGCGAGCGGTTCCCTCCCGTTGTGCGGTCATCCCGCTCGTCCCCGGATCGACCATCAGCCACCACAGCAGGTACCGCCTGTCTGCAGCCAGATGGTCAGGGGAGCCGAGCACGACCGAGGCGGCCCGATTCCACGCGAGGATCCGGGTCATCGGCCCGAGCAGGTAGGCCGGATTCGGATGCATCGACTCGACCAGAGCGATCAGCTGGCTGACGTCGCTCTCGCGCTGCGAAGAATCGGTGCCGGCCACGTCATCGGCAAGCGGGAGCTCCGTTCGCGCGAGCGCGAACAGCGTCCTGCGCTCAGCGAGGTCAAGCCGCAGCGCACGAGCGAGCGCGTCGAGCACCTCGGGCGACGGGTTGATGTCGCGCCCCTGCTCGAGCCACGTGTACCAGGACACTCCAACTCCCGCCAGCGCAGCGAGCTCCTCGCGCCGCAGGCCAGGCGTCCGTCGCGGGCCGCCGTCAGCCGGGAGTCCGACATCTCGCGGCGACAGTCGCGCCCGACGGGAGCGCAGGAATGCGCGCAGTTCATCACGCCGGGAAAGTGAGGAGACGACGGTCATGCTTCGACCGAGACGACTCTAGCCTGCACCGTATCGGAGGCCCCGGCGCGCTCGTCGTCACCGTGCGGAGCTGAGACCGAAGCGCGCGGATTCGGTTAGGCTGCGCGCGGATGTGGTCACGATCTGCCCGTGCGCTGGCGCTCATCGCGGTCAGCGTCGCCGTGACACTCGCGATCGTCGGTGCCGCGTCATCCGCCGGCGCGACGACAACCGCTAGCCCCGCGCTCGAGCACTGCGTGCGCGTCCTGCTGGGTGCGGGACGCCCCCTCGTGACGCCAGTCACAGGCAGCGCCAGCCCGCAGCTGGCGTCTCAGTTCGCGATCTTCCGCCGGACAAGATCACACGCCGACAACCTGTCGGCGGCGACACGCTTGCGCCCCTCGCTGGCCTTCGCCGACGCCACGACATATGACCCTTCGGCGGCCGTCCTGCTATCGCCCACCAGCGCCGGTCGGTCCGTGTATGCGGTGCCAGCGACGATGGCGCTCCCGGCTTTGCCCGCCAAGTGCGCAGGCCTGCCGCAGCTGGCCGACGCGGGCGCCTACATCGGGCTGCAGGCCCAGGAGACCGGGAGCGGCCCGGGTGTGTGCCTGGTCGCGACCCAGCTCGAGCAGCGACCCTCGTCGGGTGCCGGTCTCCCGGGGGCGCCTTCTAAGCCGGTCCGGACGCTCACCGTCGCGCAAGCCGCGTGCGCGAGCGAGGCGATCCTGTCGGGCTACCGCGGCACGCTCGGAGACGGACTGCTGAGCCCTCACACCCGGCTCGCCCTGGTCCCCGACGGGATCAGCACGATCACCTACACACGCGCCAACGGCCGGCAGTTTACGGTTCCGGTCGCCGAGAACGTCGCCCGGGTGCCGGCCACGCTCTCGATGCTGCCGCCGGCCGAGCACCTCACCGCCGCGCAGTTCGGCCGGATGCTGGCCGCCGCGCTCCCTACGACGGTGACCGAAAGCGGCCCCGCTGGCGCCCCGGCCGCGACCCTGACCCGCCCCGCCTCCCTGATCCTGGACAGGGTCGCTGACTTCACGTTTCTCGGGCGCCTACTGCCGCGGTTGGGCGGCATCTACGGGAGCAGCACGGGCACCGGGAGCGTTGCGTGCAGCGCCCGAACCCACCGGTGCCTGGCCGTGACCGTGACGACGACCTGCGACAGCCAAGAGCGTTGTCGGACGTCCCGGACGATTTACAGCTACCGCTACGTTGGCTCCAGGCCCCCACGAGGGACAGTGGGAGCGATGACGCTCCCGACGGCGCCGATCGTTGCGCAGACCGACCAGCGGCTCGTGCGTCCTCGGAAGCTGACGCTGGTGCTGAGCGGCGCGCCGCGCCTCAGGGTTATCGTCGTGGTCTTGGTCAACTGCTTCGCCCGCAACTCGGAGTCCAGCGGCGGCGGCCCTGTGCTGACGCTCGCGATCCCCTCGCGCACTGCGATCAGGCTGCCCGGCGCCGCCCGCAGCTTTCAGGCCTGTGACGTGAGTGCGCTCGTCACCTCCACCCAGCGTCTCGGCCCGGTCCGTGTCACGGTCGCGCGCGGCTGACCGCACGGCCGGCCGAGGCTGGATACGGCGCAGGATTGCCCAGCGGCGGTATCGCGTGGCGCCCGCGATTATCTGCTGCCTCGGGCTGATCTGGCTGGTCGGTTTCTCATCACCGGCGCGGGCCGGGCATCCGCGGTCCCCGCCGGCGGCCAGCGCCTGTCCAGGGGGCGCGAGCGGCTCCTCTATCGCCCTTTACGGAGAGGGTGCGAAGCTGGTGTCCCAGACCGACATTCCGGTCTGCGTGACGGGGCGCCTGACCGTGACCTTCAGCGGCGATGCCGCGACCGGATGCGCCCTTCGGGGTCTGTGCGGATACGCCGGCACCGAAACATGGCAGCCCCAAAGCGCCGGTGAGCTGTCGATCTCGGTGTATCGGCAGCACGGCCGGCGCTCGGTCAGCGCGACGATGTTCCTTGGCGGCCCGGGAAACCCCGTGCAGGAGGCGGTTCAGCGCTCGCGGCCGACAGCAACGTCGAGCTGCGGCGACCACGCCGGGAACGGCATCGGGTTCTTCGCGCTGCCGGTCAGCGGCAGCCGGATGACCGTCGGCCTTGACCGTGCCTACATCCCGCTGCTGGGCACCCGCTGCGCGGGACCGCTGGATGCCGACCTCGGAGCCGCCCTGCCGGAACGGACCCTCCCGGTCGGTCAGATCTTGCGCGGTCACACCGCGATTGACCTGAGCACGGTTGCGCCGTTTGCCGCCCACGGCCTGTCGGGCACCGTCAGCTCGACGATCGGGCTCGCGGTCGGTCGGCCGCATCGGTCCTCGCCCTCCGCTTCGTCGTCACCGCCGGCAATCAGGCGCACCCGTCTGGTCAGCGTCATGTACCGGATCGAGCGGCTCGTCGGCGGCGTGGTGTCGTCGGTTCGGTCCTCCGCGGTGACCGCCGTCTGTGATCCGCTTGACGCCTGCGGGCTGCACGGGGTTATCGACGTGATGCCGGGAACGCCGTCCGGCGGCTCCGCGTTTCTCACCGCGACCGCTCCGGTGCGACGCCCCGAACGCGATCTGCTCACTGCGCTCGGGCTCACGCGCCGCGGCGATCCGTCGAACATCAGCGTCGTGGGCGGCGGTGCCGCATTCCTGCGAGGTGCGGTGATTGCCAGCCTCACTCAGGGGGGCGCGTGCCATGACCACGTCACGCTGCGAGAGGCCAACATTCAACTGCGCAAGCGGACCGGCCGCCTCCAGGTCGAGCTCTCGCCGGGTCTCTCACAGGCGGCCGATGGGCTACGCACCCGATGCCCCGGGCCGCAGATCGGCGCCCACGAGCTCGCGAGCGGCTGGGCTCCGTTCGGTGCGCTGGCGCCTCGTGCGTTCACTGTCGCCTTGCACGGCGGTTCGTTCACCGACGGCCCCTATCGGGTGACGACCCGCTCTGACCTCCGAATCACTCTGCGCCTGCGCCGGGCGAAAGTCACGAGTCAGACCTTCCCGTAGCCCCGGTCGATGCTGAGGACCGCCAGCCGCGAGGGTGGAGCCGTGGGTGAGCGGCGCTGTCACCCTGGTCTACGCTTTGCCTCCATGCAGACCGTGTACGAGGCGGCCGGCGGTGAGGATGGATTGCTCGGCCTCGCTCGGGCTTGGCATACCCGAGTTCTTGAAGACGAGGTGGTCAGCCACGCGTTCAGCCATGGCTTTCAGCCTGACCACGCCGAACGCCTCGCCGCATACTGGGCGGAGGCGCTCGGGGGGCCCTTGACGTTCTCAGGCGCGTATGGGGATGAGAGCTCCGTGGTGCGGATGCACAGCGGCAACGGGCCCCACGAGGAGATGGATCTTCGTGCGATCGCGTGTTTTGACCAGGCGCTGCGCGACGTTGGCTTCTCCCAGAGCCGCCGGCTTTACCAGGTGTTGCACGACTACTTCGCGTGGGCGACCACGACGACGATGTCTCGCTACCACGAGTCCGCAGACGATGTACCCGACGGACTGCGGATCCCGCAATGGTCATGGGACGGGCTCATCGAGCAGTGCCACACCGATTGAGGTTCAGCGGCCGTTCGCCGGCGCGGCCGGTCTCCCACTGCGAGCCGCGATGAGTCCTGCGGCGTCCGGCGGTCGTATTGTCAGACCCCGTGAGCGAGGAGGGCTTCTGATGCGCAGCGTGACCTATTCGATGAGCGTTTCCCTTGACGGCTACATCGTCGGGCCAGACGGCGACTTTGACTGGACGGCGCCCGACGAGGAGGTCTTTCGCTTCGTTACCGACGAGATACAAGAGGTCGGCGTCCACCTGATGGGACGCCGGCTGTACGAGACGATGCTGTACTGGGAGACCGCCGACCAGGATCCGTCGCTTGACGACTCGATGCTCGAGTGGGCCGCGATCTGGAAGCCGCTGCCAAAGGTAGTGTTCTCCACCACGCTGTCGGCGGTGCAGGGCAATGCCCGCCTGGCCTCCGGCGGCCTGGCGCAGGAGATCGAGCGGCTGCGAGCCGAGCCGGGGGAGGGCGACATCGCGATCGGCGGCGCGACTCTCGCCGCCGAGGCGGCCGCGTTGGGTCTGATCGACGAGTACCGGGCCAGGGTCTGCCCGGTGCTGGTTGGCGGTGGCATTCCCTTCTTTGCCCAGCGCGAACGCCGGGTGGATCTCGAGCTCGTCGAGACCCGCACCTTCAGCTCGAGAGTCGTCTACCTGCGCTACCGCGTGGTGCGCTAGCCGGCTCGCCGAGCCCAGGACGAACCGGCCCGCCATACCGTTCACGCTCAGGAACCTCGGAGAGGGTCTGGCTCGGCGCCAACTCGAGCGTGGTCGCATGGCTCGTGTTTTCCGGTGTACGCTCCTGTCATGGACCCCGACCGTGCACGAGAATTGCTCGCCGAAGAGCGGCGACGGATCGAGGAGGCGCTCGCGAACCTAGACCGCGACGGTCCGCTCGAGGCGTCCGATCGAACAGACCCGGGCGACAAGGGTTCAGAGGATCTCTACCAGGATGAATTCAACGCGGGTCGCGCCGACGATTTTCGTAGAGAGCTCGCGGCCGTCGAGCGCGCCGAGTCGCGGCTTACCGCGGGCACGTACGGACTTTCGATCGAGAGTGGCGAGCCGATCCCAGATGGCCGACTCAAGGCCGTCCCAACCGCCGAGCGAACCATCGAGGAGCAGCAACGCCACCGAGCGTGAGGTAGCAAGCCCGCCTCGCCGCGGGCGGTCGGCGCAATCTCAAACCCCGCGGCATCGATCGCCTCCTCCGCCATCGGATTCGCGAAGGGCAGGCCCGCGTGCGCGATGCGCGAGCGCTCGGCACACTCCAAGCCTCTCACACGAGGAACACCCGGGCTGCTCGGCCGCGGGTCAGCCCGCCGGTCGCTCATCCCCGCCCAGGCCGCTTCAAGCCCAATGGTTAGGGTGTCGCAGGCGATGACCATCTCGGGCTGGCCGATTGCCGTTCCGACCCTGACTGACGGCTCGGTGATGCTTCGTGGCTGGGCCGACCACGACGCCGATGCGGTGTACGCGGCATGTCAGAACGCAGAGATTCAGCGATGGATGGACGTTCCGGTTCCATACCTGCTCGAGCACGCGATCCAGTTCGTCGGCGAGCACAGTGCTGAACAGTGGTCATCTCAGACGGGAGCGCCGTTCGCGATTACCTGCGCCGCGAATGGGGGAGTGCTCGGATCGTGCGGCCTGGTCAACGTCGATGGTCGGCATCTCGTCGCTGAGGTGGTGTGTGCGGTCGCCCCGTCGGCGCGACGCGGTCGCGTCGCGCAGCGAGCCGTTGGCATTCTCTGTGAGTGGGCGTTTCGCGAGGTGGGGATGGCTCGGCTTGAGTTCTACATCGAATCCGGGAATGCAGCCTCGCGAGCAGTAGCTGAGCGCGTTGGCGGTCGACATGAAGGTCTACTCCGCAACAAGGTGCTGATCGGGGAAAGCCGACACGACATGGCGATCCCGGGCGGATCGCTAAGCCCGGAGCCCAACCAAGGCAACGACGAGCACGGCGGTACCTGTTAGCGTCGATATCTCCGAGCAACGGCCTGATGCGCTCTGTTGCCGCAACGATCTGAGAACCGCAACCGCAAGGCCGCTCCGTGAACCTCGAGCTGCAGCCGCTGGACCCCGCCCCTCACGGCGATTGCGAGCGTCAGGTCCGCGTCGTCTCGGTGCGCCGCCGGATCGCCCTCAGCGTCGGCGGAGCCGTCGTGGTCGCCGCCCTGCTGGCCTACCTGCTCGCTGGGCGGGGTGCGCAGTTCAGCGCGGCCCTGCGCACCGCCCCTCTCACCCTTGTGGCGCTCTCGGTGCTGCTGCAGATCGGCGCGTTGCTGACCCGCACCGAGGCGTGGACGATCTGCGTGCGGGCCGCCGGGGGCACGGTCAGCCGCCGCGTGCTGTTCCGATCGGCCGCGCTCGGCTGCATCGCGAGCATTGTCAACGGATCGGTCGGCATGGCGGTGCGGATCGCGTCCGTGCGCCGGACCGCCCCGCAGACGACGCCGCGGGCACCAGCCCTGGTGGCCGCGGAGGTACCGATCATCACCGTCGAGCTGGCCCTGGTGGCCATTTTCTCGTTTACGCTCGTGGCGCCGCTCGGGGTTCCGCTCTGGGTGCCGGCGATCATCATCGCGCTGATGGCGGGTCTCGTCGCCGTGCTGCGCCGCGTCTCGGACCGTCACCGGACCGGGCTTGGAGCCGGGCTCGCCGTGCTGCGCATGGAGAGCCGCGGCCGCCTGGTCACCTTCGCGCTGCTGGCCGTGTGCGCGCAGGTGCTGCGTAACTGGCTGATGCTCCGCGCGATCGGCGTCGACGTCTCCATCTTCGACTCGATGGCCCTGCTGATCGTCATGTTCACGGTCGGTCAGCTGCCGATCGGCCCGAGCACCGGGCCGGCCGCCACCGTCCTCATCCTCGGCGGCCACGGCCTCGCCGCCGTCGCGGCGGCCGGTGTACTGGTGACGCTCACTGGAATCATCGGCTCGCTCATCTTTGCCGCTTGGGCGATCTTCGACCGCATCATCAGCCACGGTCGCACGGTCCCGGCTCCGCCCGTGGTTGCGCCGGTCCCGGCTTCCCTGGTCTCTGTGTCACAGACGTAGCGTTCGCGCCCGTGGTCCCAGGGCATGCTCCGCCGGGCCTTCTAACGGCTGTGTGCCCTAGCCTGGAGCCATGGCTGACAACGGCCCTTCGAGTAGCGACCTGCTGCGCTCGATCGAGCGGGCCTCGTTCTCGCCCGTGCCGCCACACAGCCCGGTCGACGATGCACCCGCGCCGCCGCGTTGGTGGGGCAACCACTTGCGCGAGCTGCGCTGGCAAGTGGAGCTCGCGCGGTTGCTGATCGACCCCATCTATCGGTGTCAGGGGATTCCCGCCGGAACCGGCGCGCCGGTGCTTGTGATTCCCGGCTTCCTCGCCGGAGACACCTCGCTTGCGATCATGCGTGACTGGCTGCGGCGTGCCGGGTACGCCCCACACCCCAGCGAGATCCAGGTCAATATTCGCTGTTCCGACCAAGCGGCGGACAGGCTCGACACGGTCCTCGCGCGAGCGTACGCGAGTAGCGGTCGCCGCGTGGCGCTGATCGGCCACAGCCGCGGTGGCCATTTCGCCAAGGCCTTGGCCCGCCGGCACCCAGAGCGCGTCGCCGCGGTGATCTCCATGGGGGCCGGCCTCGACTCGCCCTTCGATATCAGCGTGCCGACGAAGATGGCGGTCGGCACGATGCGCACAGTCCATGCACGCACCAGCGACCGCGTCGCCCAGCGTGGCTGCTACACCGAGACGTGCACATGCCGCTTCGGACGGGACTACAGCGCCGAGTTTCCGGCGCAGGTTCCGCTGACATCGATCTACACCAAGGGCGACGGCGTCGTGCGCTGGCCCGCGTGTGTGGTGCCTTACGCACGCTGCGTGGAGGTCACCGGCAGCCACGTCGGACTCGCGTTCAACCGCAAGGTCTACCGCGTGCTCGCCGAGACACTGGCCACGCAGACCGCTCAGGCCTAGTCAGCGGAACGACGGCCGCGCTGGGTCGCGAGGCCGGCCAGGCTGATGCCGGTGCGCAGCGCACCGATCGGCAGCCCGAGGTGCCGCGTGACGGGCTCAAGTCGCTGCGAGAGGCCTCCGCGCGGCGATCCCGCGGCGATCGGTAGGTGGCGCTCGAGCCACTCCAGGAGGAGGGTCAACGACTCTTGTGGCTGCTCCAGAGCGTAGGCGTGCCCGGCGCCGGGGATCATCGCAAGCTCGGCCCCCCGGATCCGCTGGGTCAATAGCCGCGCGTTGGCGGGCGGGGCCATCATGTCCCGTGCCCCGTGCATCACGAGCGTCGGCGCTTGGATCTGCCCGAGGCGCGAAGCCGTGTCGTGATAGACCGTCGCCCACCACTGTGCGGCGATACCGATCGTCGATGGTCGGTGGCGGCTGAACAGCTTCAGTAACTCGGCAACGCGCTCGGGCTGCTCCTTGCGAAATGAGGGCGAGAAGAGCGCGGGTCCGAGGAGCGGTCGTCCGGGCTCGCCGAGCGCGCGAGCCGAAGCTGCCCCGAGCAGGGCAATCTCGCGCAGGGCGGGACGGATCGCGCGCGGCCCACCCGGCCAGGTGCCGCCGAGGATCAGGCCGCGCACGCGTTCCGGGAACGTGATCGCGAGCTCCTGAGCCACCATGCCGCCCATCGAGAGCCCGTAGACGTGCGCGCTCTCGACCCCCAGTGCGGCGAGCAGCCGGCTCGCGTCCGCGGCCAGTTCGACCATCGACGTCAGCCGCATGGCACGGTCTGACCGCCCTGTCCCGCGATGGTCGTAGACGATGCAGTCGAAATGCTCGCCGTAGCACTTCAGAATCGGCTCGAAGATCGCAGAGCTGATCGTGAAACCGGTGATCAAGAGCAGCGGCTGGCCGGTCCCATGACGCTCGTAGTACAGGCGGGGCCGCTTCAGCGCGTACGGCACGGCGGCTCCTCAGGCGTTCAGGACATAGGTGCCGGGGGCGTCATCAAGCGGTTGAAAGCCCGCGCTGCCCAGCGTGCGCCGCGGCTTCTTTTGCGCTCCTGAACGTTCAGCCAACCAGGCGACCCAAT
>JALYTU010000328.1 GCA_030854125.1 Actinomycetota bacterium
GTGTCGCTGAGCGCCGCCCCCGCCCCCGCCCCCGAGCCGACGATGCCGATCCTCCGTTTCTTTGACGTGGTCATCGTCGTCGTCGCCGCACCGATCATGCTGCTGATCGGGGTACCGGCGTTCGGCTACCTGATCGGCGCTGGGGCCTGGATCGCCCTGCGCGCTCTCGGCGTCGGGGCCGAGCAGACGGTCGCCTCAACGCACGATGCGAGCCGGCAGATCACGATTCGGATGGTCTTCATGTTCAGCCGTCTGTTCGGACTCGCGCTGGCGGTGATCGCCGCCCGGAGAGTCAGCCAGGACGACGGGCTTACGGCCCTCGTGGTAGTCGTCCTCGCCTTCACGATGTCCATGGCCACGCTGACCGTCAACCGTCCGAGGTCCCGATGAGCAACGCCCGCAAGCTGCTTCTCTCGATCGCCGGCTTCTACGTGGTCGGCATCGTCGCGCTGGTGCTCATCTTTGGCTTCGGTGCCAAGAACACCACGTTCAAGATCCAGAACGAGTTCAAGCTGGTCAACTGGGTGCAGCTCGGAGTGTTCTCGATCAACCGGGCGGTCCTGTATCTGATCATTGCGGCCGTGCTGACCGTGGTGACGATGGTGTGGATCTCGCGCCGCATGCAGGCGCGGCCAAACCGGGTGCAGACCGCGGTGGAAGTCCTGTATTCGCTGATGCGCGACAACATCACGCGCGGCAACATGGACAAGACGATGGCGGCCAAGTGGTTTCCGTTCATCGGCGCCCTGTTCCTGTTCATCTGGTTCTGCAACCTGATCGGCTACCTGCCGCTGCCGACCAACTCCGAGCAGACGTTCAACGTCTTCGGCGCCCACATCCCGTCCTTCGCGCTCTACGCGGCGACGGCGAACATCTCGGTGCCGCTCATCCTGGCGCTGGTGACCTTTGTCATCTTCAACTTCGAGGGCGTTCGGGCCCAGGGCCCAGTCGGCTACGTCAAGAGCCTGATCCCCGGCGGGGTCAAAGGTCCGATCCTGATTCTCATCTTTCCGCTGGAGGTCATCTCAACGCTGATGCGGATCCTCTCGCTGACGATCCGGCTGTTCGCCAACATCCTCGCCGGCCACATGATCATCCTGTTCATGGCCGGTGGCCTCGCGGTGATCCTCGGCCTCAGCTTCCTGGGCTGGCTAACCCTGCCGGCGGCGATCATCCTCTACCTCTTCGAGCTCGGCCTGGTGGCCACGCTCCAGGCCTTCATCTTCGCGACGCTCGCTGCGATCTATATCGGCGGCGCGGTCACTCATCACTAAACACAGAAGGAGCTGACCTCAGTGCTTACTCATATCCTCACCCTCGCCGCCGTCGGCAAGGGGCTGGGCATCGGAATCGGCGGCGGCCTCGGTGCCGTCGGCGCCGGCGTCGGTATCGGCATCATCTTCGGCAAGGTGATCGAGGCCGTCACCCGCCAGCCCGAGATGCGCGACGAGATCACCCAGATTCAGTGGCTGGGCTTCGCTCTCACGGAGGCCGTCTTCTTCTACGGCCTGGTCGCCGGGCTGCTCTCCTACGTCCTGAACTAGCGCGATGGCCCCCGTCCCCGTACTCGCCGCCTCCAGCGGCTCGTTCCTGGTCTCGCCCAACGTCGGGCTGATGGTCTGGACGCTGCTGCTGTTCGCGATCTCGATGTACGTCCTAGCCAAGGTCGCGTTCCCCAGGATCACCGAGGCGCTCGACAAGCGCCAGCGCTCGATCGAGGACTCGATCGACGCTGCCGATCGCACCCGCACCGAGGCCGACGCCCTGCTGGCCGAGTATCGCGAGCGCCTGAAGGAGGCCCGCGGCCAGGCCGACGAGATCGTCGATCGGGCCCGCAAGGCGGCCGACACGCACGAGCGTGACGCCCAGCAGGACGCCAAGGCCCGGCGCGAGCAGATGATGGAGCAGACCCGCCGCGACATCGAGACCGAGACACGCCGGGCGATTCAGGAGATTCGCCGCGAGGTTGCCGACCTGACGGTGCTGGCGACCGAGAAGGTCACCCGCAAGACGCTCACCGAGGAAGATCAGCGCCGGCTGGTCGAGGAGGCCCTGTCGGAGCTGGACTTCGGCGCGCTGAGCACGCCCGAGGGTCACCACTAAGCCATGGAGGAGATCGCCCAGGTCTACGCGCGGGCGCTGTTCGAGGTCGCGACCGAGCAGGATGCGCTCGATGCGGTCCATGACAACCTCTCCGCGTTTGCGGAGGCGATGCATGACAACCGTGACCTGGCGGTCTTCTTCTTCTCCCCCTACTTCTCGGTGACCGAGAAGAAGGAGGGTCTGGGGCGCGCGGTCACCGGCGCTCACCCCGCGGTGCAGAACTTCCTGGAGGCACTGATCGAGCGCCACCGGATGCCGGCCATCTTCCGGATCGACACCGAGTTCCAGGCGCTGTGGTCCCAAGCCCGCCGGTTGCTGCCCGTCCATGTGACGACCGCGATCGAGCTCGACCGGACCGTCATCGAGGAGCTCGGTGAGCGGATCGGCACGCAGGTCGACCGACAGGTCGAGCTCTCCAGCGAAGTCGATCCCGAGATCCTGGGCGGCGTCGTGCTGCGGGTCGGCAACGTCATCCTCGACGCGTCGATCAAGAACCAACTCGAAAACCTGAGAAAGCAAGTCGCGCAGGCGTAAGCCGCCGCGCCGCAAGGGAGCCCAAACAGATGCAGATCAAGCCCGACGAGATCACCTCCATCCTCAAGAGCAGGATCGAGGGATTTGACACCTCCAGCGCCGAGCTGACCGAAGTCGGCACCGTGCTGTCGGTGGCGGACGGCATCTGCCGCATCCACGGCCTGGAGGACTGCATGTCCTTCGAGATGCTCGACCTGCCGCATGACGTGACCGGCCTGGCGCTCAACCTCGAGTCCGACAACGTCGGCGCGGTGCTGTTCGGCCAGTGGCAGAAGATCTCCGAGGGCGACACGGTCAAGCGGACCGGTCGTCTCCTCGAGATCCCGGTCGGCGACGCGCTGCTGGGCCGGATCGTCGACCCGCTCGGCAACCCACTGGACGGCAAGGGCGAGATCAAGACCGACCAGACCCGTCCGGCTGAGCACAAGGCCCCCGGTGTCGTCCAGCGCCAGCCCGTGACCGAGCCGATGCTCACCGGCATCAAGGCGATCGACTCGATGATCCCGATCGGCCGTGGCCAGCGCGAGCTGATCATCGGCGACCGCCAGACCGGTAAGACGTCGATCGCGATCGACGCGATCATCAACAACAAGGATAAGGACCTGATCTGCGTCTACGTCGCGATCGGGCAGCGCACGGCGACCGTGGTCCAGCTCGCCAGCGTGCTCGAGGAGGCCGGCGCGCTGGAGAACACGATCATCGTCATGGCCGCCGCCGACGAGTCCGCGCCGATCAAGTTCCTGGCTCCCTACGCCGGGTGCGCGATGGCCGAGTACTTCCTCTACAACGGCAAGGCCGCGCTGGCCGTCTACGACGATCTCACCAAGCACGCCTACGCCTACCGTCAGATGTCGCTGCTGCTGCGCCGCCCGCCGGGACGCGAGGCGTACCCCGGGGACGTCTTCTACCTGCACTCGCGGCTGCTGGAGCGCGCGGTCAAGCTCAATGACGATCTCGGAGCCGGATCGCTCACCGCGCTGCCGGTGATCGAGACCCAGGCCGGGGACGTGTCGGCCTACATCCCGACCAATGTGATCTCGATCACCGACGGTCAGATCTTCCTCGAGCCCAAGCTGTTCTACTCGGGCGTGCGCCCGGCCATCAACGTCGGCATCTCGGTGTCGCGCGTCGGCGGCAACGCCCAGATCGGCCCGATGCGCAAGGTTGCGGGCCGCCTCAAGCTCGACCTCTCCCAGTACCGTGATCTCGAGGCGTTCTCCCAGTTCGGGTCCGACCTGGATGCCGACACGCGCCAGGCGCTGGCCCGCGGCGAGCGCCTGGTCGAGACGCTCAACCAGAACGAGCGCCACCCGATGGCCGTCGAGGACCAGGTGATCCAGATCTGGGCCGCCACCAACGGCTACGTGGACCGGATCGAGGTCGAGAAGGTGCCCAAGTTCCTCGGCGGTCTGGTCGAGTCGGTGCGCGGCAACGAGCCCGAGCTGATCAAGTCGATCGCAGGCGGGGACTGGAGCGATGACACCCAGGGCAAGCTCGAGAAGGCCGTCAGCACCTACGCCGAGGACTTCGGCTACGACCTCGACGAGGAGGGCCTGGCGCTCGAGGACGGCGACGACGGCGACGGCAAGGCCAAGGCGGCATAGGCAGATGGCCTCGCAGCGAGACGTTCGCAACCGCATCGCGTCGGTCAAGAACATCCAGAAGATCACCCGGGCGATGGAGATGGTCGCGGCGGCACGCCTGCGGCGGGCCGAGCAGCGCATCTCCAGCCTGCGTCCCTACGCCGGAGCGATCCGGCGCATGACGCGGCAGGCC
>JALYTU010000329.1 GCA_030854125.1 Actinomycetota bacterium
GCACGCAGCCTTCGCACACCGCCTGTCGGTGATCACCGGAGGCCCGGGGACGGGCAAGACGGCATCGATCCGTTCAATCGCGACGGCGGCCACCGAGCGCGGCGCCCGGGTGATGCTGCTGGCTCCGACTGGCCGCGCGGCGGTGCGGATGACCGAGGCCAGCGGCCTGAAGGCGCGGACGGTGCACTCGGCGCTCGGCTGGATCCCGGGCGAGGGGCCGACCAAGGACGAGCATGACCCACTGGGCTGTGACCTGCTGATCATCGACGAGACCTCGATGGCCAACCTCGAGCTGCTCGTCACGCTGCTGCGTGCGGTCGGCGGCGAGACGCACGTGGTCCTGGTCGGCGATGCCGATCAGCTCGCCCCGGTGGGAGCGGGCAAGCCCTTCGCCGAGCTCGTGGCCAGCGCGCTGGTGCCGGCCACACGGCTGACCCACATCTTCCGTCAGGCGGCCGGAAGCATGATCGTTCAGGGCGCGCACGCGATCCGCCGCGGAGAGATGCCCGAGTTCGCCGCCGGCGCGGAGATGCGGCGCGACCTGTTCATGATCGAGCGCCGGCCGGCGCGAGACGCCCTGGCCGAGATCGTCTCGCTCGTCGCCGAGCGCCTACCGGGCCACTACGGCGTCGACCCGGTGCGGGACATCCAGGTGTTCGCGCCCGTCTACCGCGGCGAGCTCGGTATCGACGCGATCAACCTGGCCCTGCGCGAGGCGCTGAACCCCGGCGGTCAGCCGGTGCGCGGCGGCCGGCTGCGACTCGGCGACAAGCTGATGATGACCGGGCGCAACCTGCACGAGCTCGGGCTGATGAACGGCACGCTGTTGCGGCTGCTGGACGAGGTGTCGGGAGACGGCGCCGATGAGGCGGCGCTGATCCTCGGCGCCGACGAGGCGGTCTTCCGGCTGCCGACCGAGGATGCCGACCGGCTGCGCCTGGCCTACGCCTGCTCGGTGCATCGCGGCCAGGGAATCGAGCTGCCGGTCGCGGTGATCGTCGCGCATCCCGCGGCGGGCGCCTTCTTCCTGCGTCGCGAGATGCTCTACACCGCGGTCACCCGGTCACGGGTAGCGACGGTGATCGTCGGGACCCGCGAGGTCGTCGCGCGAGCGGTCCGGACCGCTGACACCGGACGGCGCCACGGACGGCTGGGCGCGCGGCTGGCTCGAGCCGATGGCGACGACTGATCCCCGCGGCGGCAGCGTCGGTCCGCGGCGCGGATAGCCTCCCGGCGATGAGCGGCCCCGAGGACACAGTGCGAGTGGGCCGGCACGCAATCGCCATCAGCCATCCCGACAAGCCCCTGTTCAGCGCCCCGGCGATCGCCAAGCTGACGCTCGCTCGGCACTATGCCCGAGTCAGCGAGGCGATGCTGCCCCATGTCCGCGACCGTCCTCTGGCGCTGGAGTCCTTTCCCCAGGGGATCACGGGCAAGGGGTTCTTCATGAAGTCCGTCCCGCGTCACTTCCCGGACTGGATCGTGACCACCGAGGTCCCCAAGCGCGGCGGCTCGCTCGTCCAGGTGCTCGCCAACGACCCGGCCACGCTCGTCTACCTGGCGGGCCAGAACGTCATCACCCCGCACGTCTGGCTGGCCCGGGTCCCTGACCTGCTGCGTCCCGATCGCCTGATCATCGACCTGGACCCCTCGCCCGGGGTGCGCTTCGCGGACGTGCGCGCCGCCGCGCGCGAGGCCGGCGAGCGCCTGCGCAGCGCCGGCCTGGCCACCTTCGCGATGGTCACCGGCTCACGCGGCGTGCACGTCGTGGCGCCACTGCGCGCCGAGGCGGAGTTCACCGCCGTTCACCGCTTCGCTCGTGCGCTGGCCGAGGCGATGGTGGCCGACGCCCCAGACCGACTGACCCTCGAATGGCACCGCTCCGAGCGCGGCCAGCGGATCTACATCGACGTCAACCGGATTGCCTACGCCCAGCACGTCGTGGCCCCCTACGGGGTCCGGGCCCGGCCGCGGGCGCCGGTGGCCATGCCGATCGCCTGGGATGAGCTGTCCGACCCGCGCCTGCGCCCGGACCGGTGGACGGTCAGGACCGCAGCCGGCCGGCTGGACTCCGAGGGCGACGCCTGGGCACGGATCGCCCGGCACGCGCGAGGGCTCCCCGCGCGATGACCGAACCTGCGGTGCGCATCCTGATGATCTCGGGCAGCGGCCGTGACGGCTCGACGAACACCGCCGTCCTGCGTACGGCAGCCGAGCTGGCACCCGACGGAGTCACTGCAGAGCTGTTCACGGGCCTGCTCGCCCTGCCGCTGTTCAATCCCGACGACGACCGCGAGGACGCCGCTCCCCACCCGGCGGTGATGGCAATGCGATCGGCCGTCGCCTCGGCCGATGCGCTGCTGATCAGCACCCCGGAGTACGCGGGCGCGCTGCCCGCCGCGCTGAAGAACATGCTCGAGTGGACGATCGGAGACGCCGGCACCTACGAGAAGCCGATCGCGTGGATCAACGCCGCCGGACCCGCGGCCCCCAGCGGCGCCGAGGACGCCCACGTATCGCTGCACAAGGTGCTCGGCTACGCCGGCGCCGACGTGGTCGCCGATGCCTGTCTTCGCGCTCCGGTCACCCGCGATCAGGTCGGCGCCGACGGGCGGCTGACCGCCGATGGCCCGCGCGAAACGATCGCCACCGCGGTCACGCGCCTGGCCTCCCATGTGCGCGACCGGACACGAGCATGAACCTTCTCATCGGTCCCCGACGAGCGGTTTAGCCCCGGGCGCGAGAATCAGGCGCATGTCGAGTACTCCGTATGTGTCCGGCCGCGTCTCGGAGGAAGATCACGAGCGGGCCAGGGCCGGCTTCGGGGGCGGGCCGGACGGCAACGAGCAGCTGACCGCAGCGACCGGCGTCGTCCTGATCGTGCTCCTGGCGGCACTCGGGGTCACGATCCTGCTCATCGGCCAGCTGACCTGGCTGCACTTCTTCCTCGGGCTGCTGCTGATCGGCCCGGTCGCGCTGAAGCTGGCCAGCACCGGCTATCGCTTCACCCGGTACTACACGCACAGCCCGGCCTACCGGCGGCGGGGCACGCCCGAGACCTGGCTGCGCCTGCTCGCTCCGCTGGTCATCCTCAGCACGGTGGTCGTGTTCGTCAGCGGCGTGGTGCTGATGTATGACGGGCCGGCCCACCGCGCCCCTGTCCTGCTCATCCACAAGGCCTCGTTCTTTGTCTGGGTCGGCGCGACCGCGCTGCACGTCCTCGGCCATCTGCTCGGACTGCCGGCCGCGCTGCGCGCCGCGTCACTGGACCGCGGCTCGCCTCGTGGCGGCGGTCAGACCGGCGGCATCGGGCGGGCGATCGCGCTGATCGGGGCAATCGTCGGGGGCCTGGTGCTCGCGATCGCGCTGATCCCGGATTTCTCGATCTGGACCGCTCACCTGTCGCTGATCGACCACCACCACCGCTGAGCCGACCGACCAGCGCCGGCACAGCTCCTCTCAGCGCGCGACGACGCTGAAGAAGTCGCGGCTGTCGGGAGTCAGGAACTGGCCCGGGACGCCCGGCTGGCCGGGGACCACCGCCACCGCGGCCGGCGCGCCGCGTCCGCCTCGGTGGCCGTACAGGTAGCCGGCGACCCATTCGGGGTTGATGTCGAGCTCGACCGCTCGCACAACGCGGGCGGAGCGCAGCGCCTGCGCCAGCGCCAGCACCGACAGGTGCTCGCCGCCGGCCCAGATGAGATTCCCGGCGGCGGTGATCCCGAGCCCTCCGCGGGCCGGCGTCGCGGTGCCGCCGAGCGTCGGCCCCCAGCAGATCACGCAGCTCACGGTGGATGCGATGTGGCCGCCGGAAACGAGCAGGCGCAGGTTCTGGCGGACGGAGAAGACGGCGTGACCCGCGGCGGGCACACCCTCGTGCCAGGCGCCGATATCGGTGCTGCCGTCCGTGTAGGTGACGATCGAGCCCAGCCCGGGCGACAGCGCTGCACCGGTGCGGCCGCCCGAGTAGAAGCCCCCGGAATGGGTGTCGAGCTTGAAGCCGCCGTTGAACCCGGCCACGACCCGCGCCCGCTCGGAGCCGAGGATCGCAGGTCCGAACCGGTAGCCGGTGGCGCCCGCGTCCACCGTCCCCGAGTGCAGATGCAGGCCGACAAGCTTCTGGTTCAGCGAGATCAGCGCGAGGTTCGGGCGACGGGCGACGTACACCGCGGTCTGCCCGCGCCAGGTGACCGCGGGCACGAAGTTCGTCGGGGCGGTGCTCGTCGCATCACGAGTCAGGCGCGGTGATCCGAGCTGCGTCGCTCGGGCCCGCGCGGTCGTCGCGGGGCTGCTCGAGGTCGAGCTCGACACCGATGCCGAACGCGCGTGGCTGCTGTCACTCGGGGCCGTGGTGCTGCTCACCGCCCCGGCCCCGCCGCACGCCGCCAGCGCGCACCCGGCGACGG
>JALYTU010000330.1 GCA_030854125.1 Actinomycetota bacterium
GCCTAGGGTTTCGAGATCGCCCGGCGGCCTGTCTTCCGGTTGAGCGGGCAGGGGCCCCTGCCCGCCGGCGAGTACCAGCACGCGCCGGCCTTGACGCTGACGCTCGTCTGCGACATTGCCTAGTGCGCCGAGCGGTAGCCGCCCGGGGGCGCCCAGGTGGAACGTCCCGTCCGCAAGTGACACCGCGCTCCAGCGTCGCCGGCTGAGAACGGAACCTCGCCAAGCGTCGACTGGGCGTCGGCGGGGCACGCGTCCGCGATCGCTTGCAAGGTGATGTTACGCGCCGAAGCGCTCGCCGCCAGCTGTCCGAGCAGCGTGCGAACGCGATCCTCCGTCACGCCTGGGCTGGGCAAGACGTCGATGCCGCGTAACGACGCTTCGGTGAGCGTGCCGGTCTTGTCCAGGCAGATCGTGTCGACGGAGGCCAGCGATTCGATCGCGTTGAGCTGCTGGGCGAGCACGCCGCGGCGCGACATCCGCACCGCGGCCGCGGCGTAGGTGAGGCTGACGAGCACCATCAGGCCCTCCGGGATCAGGCTCACGACGCCCGCCACAGAGGTGGCCACCGCATCATGGACGTGCACGTGACGGTGATAGAGGGAGTAGCCGAGCACCGCACCGAGAGCCACCACCAGCGCCACCAGCCCATAAAGTAGGCGGTTCACCGCCCGCTCGAGCGGGGAGCGCGGGTGGCGGAACGAGCGCGCCTCCCCAGTCAGCCGAGCGGCAAAGCTGTCGGCCCCAACGGCTGTCACTTCGTAGGCGCCCGTGCCCTCCGCCACGAACGCTCCCGAGCGCACATCCTCATTCACGTTTCGCCGTGCGGGCTCAGATTCACCGCTGAGCACTGACTCATCGAGTCGCAGCTCGCTCGCCATCAGGAGTCGACCGTCAGCATGACCTGATCGCCCGGCTCGAGCGTCACGACATCGCCGACGACCACCGCCTCGGGCGCCACCAGGCGCACCGCCCCAGCGCGTCTCACCCTCGCCTGCGGAGCGACCAGCAGCGACAGCCGATCCAGCGCGCGCTTCGCACGCGCCTCCTGGGTGATCCCGATCGCGGCGTTCGCGACCATGACGCCGAGAAACAGTGCGTCCCGCCAGTCACCGAAGATGAGCGTGACGGTGCCGAAGCTGGCGAGTATGACGTTGAACACCGTCAGCACGTTCGCTCGCACGATGCTCGCGTAGGAGCGGCTCGACGCCTCACGCGGGGTCCGAGCCCTGGCGGTCAGCCGACGTGCCGCCTCGTCCTCGCTCAGCCCGGCCAATCCCGCCAATGCGCCCGGCGCAGGGAGTTCCTGGCCTCCCCCTGACGTTCAACGTCGACGTTCACACCACGAAGACTCGCACTTCAGACGACCAGGGTCACGACCCGCCGCTCGCAGTACCGGGATGCCAACCAATCCCAATCTCGCCGCGGCACTTGTCCCCCCTGAGGGCAGAGTCAGTCGCCAGCGCAACTCCACCCACCAGGGAGCGCGCGCGGGCCTTCCCTGCCCCGACGGTTCCCAGCGGTTGGTAGGAACCCGCAACCAGACGCGGGACGGTACGGATGGGGGGGAGGTCGGCACTCCGTACCGTCGGTTTCGGAAGCGAATTCTGCAAGGAGTCAGACGACATGTTCAGCAACGTCCTCACCGGCGTGGACGGGCAGTCCGGTGGTCGTGACGCGATCGCGCTCGCCAAGCAGCTCGCCGCCCCACGAGCACGGTTCGTGCTCGCACATATCTGCGGTGGCAACTGGACACTCGACCCTGGCGGTGAGATCGCGCTCGCCGTCGAAGCTAAGGGCGCCGATCAGCTGCTTTCGCAGGAGCGAGACGCCACTTCGCTCGACGCCGAGCTAGTTGCCTATTCTGCGCAATCGTGCGGTCGCGGCCTGCACGAGCTCGCCGAGCGGGATCACGCCGATCTGCTCGTGGTCGGGTCGAGCAAGCGCGGGCCCTTCGGGCGCGTACTGATGGGCGACCAAACGCGCGCGTCACTGAATGGCGCTCCGTGCGCGGTCGCGGTCGCCCCGAGTGGGTACGCAACGAGCTCCCACGCGCTCACCAAGCTGGGTGTTGGTTATGACCGCTCGCCCGAGAGCAAGCTGGCGCTCGCGGCGGCCCGCGAGTTAGCGGCTCGCCATGGATCCGCGATCAGCGCCCTATCGGTGGTCTCGCTGCAGCGCATCCCCGTGGGCGGTGGAACGATTCCCGGTGACTACTGGCCTGAGGTCGTCCGCGAGACCAGCCACGAACAGGAACGCATGAGCGCGCTCGACGGCGTCCACGGCAAGGCGATCGACGGCCTGCCCGGGGAGGAGCTGGCCCGCTTCGGCGACGAGGTCGATCTGCTGATCATCGGCTCACGCGGCTACGGCCCGCTTGGACGGCTGGTCCACGGCAGCACGTCAAACCACCTCGCACGCCACGCGCACTGCCCACTGCTCATTCTCCCACGGGCGGTCAGCGTCGACGACCCGGCGCCAGCTCGCGCGGACGCGTACGGGGTTGAACCCACAGCCGGCGTTGGGAACTGACCGGCGGTCCGGTCCGATCGGCTTGAACGCGTGGAGCGCGAGGCCACGGCGCCAAAGAGGACCGGACGGCACACCGAAGAAACTCAAAGGAGGATTCCGATGTTCAAGCGCGTTGTCGTGGGTTGTGACGGAACGGCCCAGGGGCGTGACGCGGTGGTGCTTGGTGCCGCGATCGCATCGGCGACGGGCGCTGGGCTCTCGCTCGTCGGCGTCTATCCGCCAGCCATGTTCCCGGTCCCCCCCTCGTTCAGTAGCGCGGCGCTTCGGACCCAGACGGAGTCGGTGCTGAGGCAGGAGCGGGATTCGCTGGCGCCGGATGCGCTGGTCAAGGCCGTGGCCGACTTCTCGGTGCCACGAGCGCTGCGACACTTTGCCGCGCGCTGGCACGCTGACGTCATCGTGCTCGGCTCTACCACGGCCGCGATCGACGGGCACGCCCGTATCGGCCGGCGCGGCCGCCAGCTTCTGTACGACGCCCCGTTTGCGCTCGCGCTCGCGTCACGTGGGCTGCACAACCGGGGAATCGAACTGCACCGCATCGGCGTGGGTTACGACGGGGGACCCGAAGCCGTGGCAGCGCTTGGGCTAGCGACCGAGCTGGCGCGCGGCGCACACGCAACGCTTGCGGTCCACACCGCGGTCGAGGACCGGATTCCGGTGCTCGGCGCGCGGGAATTGCTGGCCTTGAAGGACTGGAGCCACAACCACATGTGGGAGGATAAGCGTCAGTCGGCTGAGGCTGACGCAGCAAAGGCAGCATCGCACCAGGGTGTCGCGACCGAGGTAAGCGCCGTGATCGGCGATCCAGGACACGAGCTGCGCGCGCTGTCGCAAACCGTTGACGTCGTCGTCGTTGGGTCGCGCCGCTGGGGTCCGTTCGCGCGGCTCGTGACGGGAAGTGTCGGTGAGACGCTGGTGAGCGACGCTGCCTGCTCAGTCGTGATCGTCCCGAGGCCGGCAGAGGTGGCGACGGCCATGATCGGACCGCGAATCGTCGAAAGCGCCACGCATGAGTAGGACGGCTATGCGTAGTGGACCTGTCCTAGTCGCGGTAGACGGTCAGCCGCAGACTCAAGCCGCCGTGCGCTTCGCCGGCCGGGTGGCAAGTGCGTTAAAGCGACCGTTGGTGCTAGCGACCGTCCATGAGGTGGAGTATTGGCGCGGGCTTGAGGGACCGCCCTCGGTCAGCCCGTCAGAGCGCGTTCACGCTGAGCGAGTGCTCGCCGACGCCGCTCGGCTGCTAGGCGAGCCTGATGCCGTAGTGAGACTAATGGCGGCATCCTCAGCCGCACACGGTTTGCAGGAACTCGCGCAGGAGCTGGGCGCGGCGCTGCTTGTGCTGGGGCGATCGCACCACAGCGGGATCGCGAGACGGCTTGGAGGTACTGCGGAGCGGCTGCTGCACGGGGCGCCGTGCCCGGTCGTCATCGTCCCCGACGCTCCCGAGATCTCCAGCGGGCCCGTGCTCGTCGGCTATGACGACTCGGCCGAATCGAATGCTGCCGTGGACGTCGGGGTCGCGCTGGCGAGGAGCCTCGGGGCCGAACTCGAGCTTTGTCACGTCTCTGCCCAAATGGCCTCCCCCGAGCATCGGGACCGCGACCGCACCTGGATCGTGAACATGCGCGCCGTCGCGCAACAAATCCTGGATCGCGGCGCGAGCCGGATGCCGCGCGAGCTTGCGCCAGTCACCACGATCCTCGAGGGTCACCCAGGGACCGAGCTGGCACGCCGTGCCGCAGCGTGCTCCGCGCCCTGCGTCGTTGTGGGGTCACGAGAGTATGGGCCACTGCGCGCGGTGCTGCTCGGAAGCGTCACGCGGGCGCTGCTTGATCGTGCAAGCACACCCGTGCTAGTCGTCCCACGACCG
>JALYTU010000331.1 GCA_030854125.1 Actinomycetota bacterium
GGTTCCGCCGGGCGGCAGTCCGCCGACGCGGCTGCTGCGCGTGCGCTTCGGCGACGCGCGAACCGCGTGCATCGGTGGCCCCGCGCACGCCCAGGAGATGGTCAGCGAAGGCGCCGGGCTCGTCGCTGCCTCGACCGAGGAGGCACTGGCCAAGGCATTGGCCGCGGTGTTCATCCGGGCCGGCGTCGTCTGCGAGGAATCCAATGATCCCGTCGGCGTCGAGCTCGCGGGCGCGGCCAAGAACGCCGCTGCGCTGGCCTGCGGGGCGACCGAGGCCCAAGGGCTGAACGCCGCCGGAGCCGCCGCCGGGCACATCTTCGCGGAGGTCTGGCGGTGGGCCGAGGCCGAGGGCGCACGCCCGGAATCGATGATCGGACTGGCGGGCACGGGTGACCTGGTGGCCACCGCGCTGGCGCCGCAGAGCCGCAACCGACGCGCCGGCGAGCTGCTGGCCCAGGGAGTGACCGCGGCCGAGATTCCGGCCCGGGTCGGTCAGACGGTCGAGGCGCTGGAATCGGTGCCGCTGCTCGCACGGGCGCTCGCCGCAGCCGGTGTCGAGGCGCCGGTCACCGCCGCGCTCGGACGGTTGATCGGCGGTGACCTGCCGCTCGAGGAGTGGCTCGCTGTCGTGCGCACGACCGTTCCCCCCGCCGCGCGCTGGCGGCCGGCCGTGCGACCCGGATTCTGGCGACGGCTGCGTGAGCGGATTCGTGGCTGGTTCACGAGACCAGAGCCCGAATGACACGAGATGTTTACCGGTGCTGAACCTCCGCCTGCCACCGTGGAAGCTGTCCAGTCAACTCCAGAGGGAGCCGACATATGCCGCAGATCATCGTGACCGCGGACAGCCGGACCGACGGCGGTGACCGCGCTGTCATGTTCACCGAGCGGGTGAACGTCAGCGACTTCGCGTCACCGCACTTCCAGAGTCAGCTCGTGGAGCGGCTCGGATGGGCGGTCGACGACGCGCAGGTCCTCGAGCAGGAACCCAGGCGTTTCAATCCGTAGACCGGGAGCCGGCGGCGGGCTGGAGCCGCCGGCTTGTCGCGGTCAGGCGCCGGATGTGAGCGTGGTGACGACGGCCTCATAGACGCCGGCGCCGTAGGCCTCTTCGGTGACCCGCACGCCAGTTCGATCAGCGATATCCGTGGACAGTGACCGGTCGCGCTCAAGTGCGTTGGCGACCAGCCAGAATGTGCCGACGACCTCGGCTGCCCCCATGTCCTCGCGCGAATCCCCCACCGCGATGCAGTCCTGGGGCGTATACCCGCGCGCCTGCTGATGGCGGGCCACCGCGCGAGCCTTGGAGGCACCGGCGGGGACCAGGTGGTAGGCGTGCATCGCTGTGACCTTCGAGAGCGGGTCACTCTTAACGTCGATGATGCCGTTGTCGACGATGCGCAGCCAGCCGAACCCAGCCGCCTGCAGCGCGTCCGCGGCCGCGGCCGGGTCGATCTCGCCGCGGAACAGGTGCGACACCTCGCGGCCCGTCGCCCACGGGGTGTGGTACTCCAGGCGTCCGGCGAAGGTCTCGAGCAGCATCGCCGGCGCACCGCAGGCCTCGATCTGCGCATAGATCGACCCCGCAGACGCCGAGGGCTCGACGCCGCCGGTCAGCCATTCGCGCTCTCCGTCGATCACCAGCCCGCAGCCGATCTCGAAGATGAACGCCGATGAGCCGATCAGACGTGCCGCGTCGAACACGCTGGACTGTCGCCGGCCTGAGTAGATCACGACCTCGGCGCCGGCTCGGGCGCACGCCTCCAGCGCACGTGCTCCGAGCAGGCTGAAGCGGCCGTCGGCGCCGGTGAGCAGCGAGGCATCGGGGCCGAGCAGGGTCCCATCGAGATCGACATACAGGCAGCGCATCGGCGGGCCGCGACCGTAGCAGCGGGGCGGAAAAACTCCGCCGCCATACTCAGAGTCAGTGGCCGCCATCCGTGAGATCGAACCGTGGGAGAGCCTGCTTGCCACCGGGCGCGAGGACGAGCGCCTGGTCCATGACAGCGTCTCGCCGGCGCAGATCTCGCGGACGGTTCCGATGCCACAGGACCTCAATTGGCGCGTCATCCAAGCGCTCGCTGCGGCCGGCATCGAGGAGCTCTACGAGCACCAGGCGCAGGCACTGCAGAGCGCTTTTGCCGGTCCGACGATCGTCACCACGGGGACCGCGTCGGGAAAGTCCCTCTGCTTTCAACTCCCGACGCTCGAGGTGCTCACCTCCGATCCGGGCGCACGCGCCCTATATCTGTATCCGACCAAGGCACTCGCGCAGGATCAGGCCCGGGCGCTGCACCGATTCGGGCTCACCAAGCACATCCGTCCCGCGATCTACGACGGCGACACGCCGCGGGCCGAGCGCTCGGCGATCCGCAAGCGCAGCAACCTGGTCCTCACCAACCCCGACATGCTCCACGTCGGGATCCTGCCCCACCATCACGCGTGGGGGGATCTGTTCACCAATCTGGCCTTCGTTGTCATCGACGAGGCCCACGTATATCGCGGAGTGTTCGGCTCCCACGTCGGCAACGTGCTGCGCCGGCTGCGGCGCGCGGCCGCGATCCACGGCACCGAGCCGCGCTTCCTGCTCACCAGCGCGACGATCGCCAACCCGGTCGAGCTGGCGGAGAAGCTGACCGGCCTGGACGACTTCACACTCGTCGACCGTGACACTGCGCCCAAGGCCACGCGCCGGATCGCGATGTGGAACCCGCCGCTGCTCGACGAGCAGCTCGGCGTCCGCGCCTCAGCGCTGTATGAGGCCGCCGAGGTGTTCTCCGCCTTGGTGGCCGGCGGCGCCCGGACGATCTGCTTCATGAAATCGCGCAAGGGCGTCGAGCTCATCCTGCGCCATGCCCAGGACCGCCTGGACGCTGACCTCGCCGAGCGGATCGCGCCCTACCGTGCCGGTTACACCGCGGCCCAGCGCCACGAGATCGAGCGGCGGCTGACCGAGGGCGAGCTGCTCGGCGTCGTCGCCACCGACGCGCTCGAGCTCGGCATCGACATCGGCGAGCTCGACGCCGCGGTCTGCGTCACCTTTCCGGGCACCGTGGCCAGCCTGCGTCAGATGTGGGGACGGGCCGGGCGCCGGGGCCGGGGCCTGGCGGTCTACATCGCCGGCGAGGACGCGCTGGATCAGTTCTTCTGCCGCCACCCCGACGACTTCCTGGCCCGTCCGGTCGAGGCCGCGATCCTTGATCCCTTCAACAGTGAGATCTATGCCGAGCACCTGCTCTGCGCGGCGCACGAGGCGCCGCTGAGCTCTGCCGACACCACGATCCTCGGAGCGCAATGGCAGGAGCACGCCAACGCGCTGGCCCAGGCCGGCTTCCTGCGCGAGCGCGCTACGGGCTTTGTCCCGCGCCGCGCTGATGACTACCCGGCCGCGAGGGTCGCGTTGCGCTCGGCCTCGGCCGACAGCTTCATCCTGATCGATTCCAGCTCGGGCGAGGTGCTTGGGCAGGTCGAGGCCGGCCGTGCCTTCTCGACCATCCACGATGGCGCCATCTACCTCCACATGGGCCGCTCCTACGCCGTGCTCGAGCTCGATCTCGAGGGGCGGCGAGCACTGCTCGAGCCGTTCGACGGTGATTACTTCACCCAGACCAAGCGCGAGTCGATGACCTACATCGAGCGGCTGATCGAGCGCCGGGAGACCGTGGGGGTGACGCTGTCCTACGGATCGGTCGTGTATTCGGAGGTCGTGCTGGGCTACCAGCGCAGGCGGCTCTCTGACCACGAGGTACTCGACTTCGTCTCGCTCGATCTGCCAACGGTCGAGTTCCCGACCCGGGCGCTGTGGTATGAGCTCGACGAGTTGATCGACGGAGCACCGGCTTCGCCGGCGGTCCCCCCTTTCCCGTCCGAACACCTCCTCGGGGCCCTGCACGCGCTCGAGCACGGCCAGATCGCGGTCCTGCCGCTGATCGCGATGTGCGACCGCTGGGATATCGGAGGCCTGTCGACCAACGCCCATCCCCAGACCGGCGGACCGACGATCTTCATCCACGAGGGGCATCCCGGCGGGGTCGGGATCACCCGGCGCGGCTATGACCAATTCGAGCGGCTGGTGCGCGACGCCCGCCGACTGATCGGGGAATGCTCCTGCCGTGACGGCTGCCCGTCCTGCGTGCAGTCGCCCAAGTGCGGCAACCTCAACGAACCCCTCTCCAAGCGGGGCGCGCTCGAGCTGCTACGACGAATGGGCGACGAGACGGGCTGACCACCGCGACATGTCGGCTTGCGGAAACGGTCACAGCTTTTCAACGTGAAGGTCCGATGACCGCACCAGAATGAGTCATCGCCCCGTCGCGCTCCTCCCAGGCCCACGCCCTGTCGGCGCCCGGCAACGTCCTCGAGCCCGCGCCACCGCCGGTGCCTGGCCCAACCG
>JALYTU010000332.1 GCA_030854125.1 Actinomycetota bacterium
GTGGTGTTCAGCGGCGGGAAGATCCGCTTGGTGATCTGTCCACCAGCGGCACAGAAGTCGGCGATGAAGCCGGCCGTCGAGGTCCAGCCGAAGCTGTAGTCGTCGGAGATGACCGCCGCCGTCTTCCAGTGGAGCTTGTTGAAGGCCAGGTCGCCGAGACCTGCGTTCCACATTGCGCCGTCTCCGTTGAAGCGGAAGAAGTTCGGCGCCTGCACCTTGAGCGTCGTGTCCTGCGCGCCCGCGGCGCCGTCGACGAACGTCTTGGTCGGATGCTGCTTGGCGTAGTTGGCCACGGCGATCGACTCATCGCCGGACAGCGGCCCGATCATGATGTCGGCGCCATCCTGCTCCATCAGGCGCCGGGTCTCCCGGATCACCGTGTCCGCCGAGTCATTCGAGCAGCCCACCCCGACCAGCTTCAGGGGATGGTTTCCGATCGCGCCGCCAGTCCAGCCTGCCCGCGGCAGAGCCGGATTGACCGGCTTGCCACCGGCGAACTGGGAGATCGCCGAGACGACCCCGGCCAGGTCCTGGTTGTCAAAGCTCCCGAAGGCGCCCTGGCAGTCGGACATGACTGCGATCTTGATCGGCGTGCCGGTGCCGGTACGCGGAGCCACGGCCTTCTGAATTGGCTCTCCACCGGACAACGACGTCGTCGGCGCCGCGGCGCTGCTGCTGCTGCTGCTGCTGGAGCTGCTGCCGCTGGAGCTGCTGCTACTGCTGCTGGACGATCCGCAACCCGCCACCACCAGCGCCACTACCAGCAGCGCGCCGAGATAGTGCCACCGACGGGGGCGTCCGTGCGTTTCCCTCAATAAACGCATCAAGCCTCTCTCCTCCATTCCCTGCCAGTGGCAGGCTCTGCTTTTGACTCGAGTACCTGCGACGGATGGAACATCCGTGGGGGATCTAGTTCGCGGGGCTCCCTCCTCCCGGGTCCGCCGCCGGGACCTGCTTGCGGGAAGTGCGAAGCAGGTCGATGGCGCGGGCCCACAGGCCGGTGAGGCCATCGGGCGACAGCAGCACGATGACCAGGAAGATCACGCCGATCAGCGTCTCGAAGCGCGAGGAGACGAAGCTGATCTGCTGGGCGTAGTTGTTGAGGATCACGAACACCAGCGCACCGATCCAGGCTCCCTCGAGGCGGGATAGCCCGCCGATGACGGCGATGATCAGCACGTTGATGCTGTTCCCGATGTTGATGGTGGCCGGATCGACGTGGCCGTTCCACCAGGCGAACAGAATCCCGCCGACGCCGGCGACGGCGCTCATGGCGCCGAACACCAGGGTGCGGTGCAGGCTGACGTTGTACCCCAGCGAGGCCATTCGCACGGGGTCGTCACGGATCCCCTGCAGGGTCAGTCCGAACGGCGTGCGGGCGAGATAGCGCAGCAGCGCGTACACCGCCAGCGCCAGCACCAGTGCGACGAAGTACAGCCGGGCGGGATGCTGGGCGGGGTTGCCGATGATCGTGGGGGTGGGGATCCCGCTGATGCCGCCAAAGCCCGACACCGTGGTCACCTCGCCGAAGAACAGGTTGGCGATCACTCCGAAGGTCAGGGTGATCATCAGGAAGTAGATCCCGAAGCTCCGCCGGGCCAGCACCCCGAACAGCAGCCCCATCAGCAGCGTCACGAGGATCGCCACCGGCACGGCCGCCAGCGGGGACCAGCCCAGGTTCAGGCCCTTGGTGTTGCCCGTGGTGGTCAGGTTCCCGATCGCGAAGGCGGCGATTCCGTACAGCGCCACCTGCGCCAGCGATACCATGCCGCCATAGGCCGAGAGGAAGATCAGCGTGGCGGCCAGGATGCCCAGGATCAGCGCGTCGGTCAGCAGCGTCCCGATCCAGTAGGTGTTGAAGATCAGGGGGGCGAAGATCGCCACCAGCACCAGCACGGCGCCGACGTTCCGGTCGATGGTTGCCCGTGCGCGGAGGCGGCTCACGCCGGCCGTCCCCACAGGCCGAGCGGCCTCACCGCCAGGACCATCGCCAGCAGCACGAAGGTGAAGATGATCGAGTAGTAGGTGTAGTTGGAGGGCAGGTAGGCGGAGGCGAAGTTGGTGGTCAGGCCGAGGAGCAGCGAGCCCACCGCGGCACCCCCCAGCGACCCCATCCCGCCGATGATCACCACCACCAGTGAGTTGAGCAGCCAGTTGGTGTCGACGCCTGGGGCGAGGCTGGCGAACGAGCCGCCGATCACGCCCCCCATCCCGGCCAGTGCCGAGCCCACCACGAAGGCGATCGCGAAGGTCAGCTGGATGTTGATCCCCATCGCCGAGACCATCGCGCGGTCATCGACGCCGGCCCGGATCACGATGCCCGTGCGGGTGCGTTTGAGCCAGTACCACAGCCCGAACCCGACCACCAGCCCGATCGCCGCGATCACCAGCCGGGTCAGCGTGTACTGGATACCTCCGACGGGCAGGCTGACGAACTTGTCGAACGTGCCGGGCCACGAGATGTCCTCGGCGATGCCGCCGAAGTGCGCGAGCAGCTGGTCGGCCATGATGATCGAGATCGCGATCGTGATCAGCGCCTGGCGCAGATCCTGGCCCTGGTTCCAGCGCAGGAACAGCTGCTGGATCAGCAGTCCGAGCACGGCCACCACGACGGTCGCGATCAGCAGCGGGATTACCCAGTGGAACAGGCTGACCTGGCTGCTGTCCAGGCCGAAGGCGCTGCCCTGACCTACCTCTGCGCGCTGAACCTTGAGCGCGATGTAGCCGCCGAGCAGGAAGAAAGCGCCGTGGGCCATGTTGACCACGCGCATCAGCCCGAAGATCAGGGTGAAACCGCTGGCCACGATGAAGTACAGCGCAGCCGCCGTCAGCCCGTTGAGCAGCGTAATCAGAAAGTCGTTGGGGTCGCTGGTCGCCGGTCCGAAGCTGGTCCCGTTGGCGATGAACAGCACCCAGATCGCCGGGAGCACGATCGCGAGCCCCAGAATTCCGCGACTGAGGAGTCGTTTTAGCTGCGGGCTCAGAACACCGGCGGTACGCAACGCAGCGCGAAACTAACACCTTGTTGCATACAAGCGCAAGTGCGAAAACGCTCTCCTTCGTTAGCGTTTCAGGAAGAGTCTTGCCTGCTGGGCACGCGCGCTCTGCGGCCGCTCGTCACTCAGCTTCCGGATGTCGGTGACGATGCTGCGATCCAGCGAATTCACATCGGGCCAGTCGACCTCGACCAGGTTGCCGGCCGGGTCGCGCAGGTACATCTGCACCGACCCGTCGCCCAGCTCTCGCACCGTCGGCGCAAAGGTCTGATCGTCGAGCCGCCCGAGCTCTCTGACGATCACGTACACCGCCTCGAACTCGTCCACCTCCAGGCTGAGGTGGTGAAACTCGGGCGCGGGGGTGTCGTGCATGAACAGGTGCAGCTGCTGGTTGCCGAACGCCAGCCATTCGACTCGCTGCTCAAAGTCAGGGCTGGGGACGTGCTCCATCCCGAACACCTCGATGTAGAAGCGCAGCGACTCCTCCATGTCGACGGCATGGATGCTGACGTGGTTGAGCCGGGTTGCTCTCATGCGCCCACGCTACGCGCCCAGCGCGGCTGCTTCGATGGCCAGCGCGGCGGCGAGCACGAGGTCCGGGTCGCGCCCGGCCAGCTGCAGCTCGCCGACGGCGATGGCCGGCCAACCGAGATAGCTGAACGGACGCGTGTAGGCCGAAAATGGCAGCCGTACCTGCAACTCATCGACACCGATCCGCGGAAGCTCCGGGAGGCCAAGCGCCGGCGAGGCGATCAGCTCCACCTCCGGCTCAGTCCCGGCCCGCTTGCGCCAGGCGGCCAGGCCGGCGCGCGCCCGCCGCAGTTCGTCGTCGCCCACGGCCACGGCCAGCTCCAGCTTGGCCCGGACTGTCGCGCCGTAATCCTCCCGCCGACTCGGGAACGTGGCGGCGTGGGCCGCCGCCGCCTCGGCGTAGAACACCGGCCAGGTGTCGGTGACGGGCACCGGCAGCTCGGCCTCGCTCACCTCCGCGCCCAACCCGCGCAGCCGGGCGATCAGCGACATCGCCCGCGGGTCGCGCTCCTGGGACTCGCCCGTACCGGTGATGTCGGGCGGGCGGCTGAGCACGCCGATTCTCAGTCCCGCGATCCGCGGAGCCGGCAGCGGTGTCCCGCACAACACCGAGTACGCCAGCCCGCAGTCGGCCACGCTGCGGGCCATCGGGCCCACCGTGTCGAAGCTGGGCGCCAGCGGATGGACGCCCCGCACCGAGATCGCGCCGAACGCCGGCTTGAGGCCGACCACGCCGCAGGCCGCGGCCGGCGAGACGATGGAGCCGTTCGTTTCCGTCCCCAGGCAGGCGGCGGCGTAGTTGGCGGCCGCCGCCACGCCGGAACCCGAGCTGGAGCCACCCGGCGTGCGGTCAAGGGAAT
>JALYTU010000333.1 GCA_030854125.1 Actinomycetota bacterium
GCTGGCGCCCATCATGGCCCGCGGGTCGACCCCGCCGAGCGCGAGCTTGAGGATCATCGGGCCGATCGCGTAACCGACCGCCGCGATCAGGATCGCCCCGGCCCCGATCAGCGCACGGGGGCTGGAGGCGCCGTCGATGCCCATCAGCACGACCACCCCGGCGAAGCCGACGACCAGGCCGGCCGCTCGCAGCGGCGTTGGGCGCTCGGAGGGATCGAAGTGCAGCGCGAGCACCGCCCCGACGAGCGGCACCGAGGCGACGATGATCGCCGCCAGCGACGAACTGACCCGCTGCTCGCCGGCCGCGATCAGCGGGAACGGCACCGAGATCTCGATCACCCCGTAGGCGATCACCGCCCGCCAGTGGCCGCGTAGCTGTGACAGCGTGCCCGCGCCGGCCGCGAGGGCCAGCAGGACGACGGCGGCCAGCGTCACCCGGCCAAAGGCGACCAGTGCCGGTGGCACCCCGCCCCGCACCGCGATGCGGATGAACAGGTAGGGGATGCCCCACAGGACCGAACAGCCGGCAAACGCCCACCACGCCCGTCTAGTCATCGCGCATGGCCGGGAACAGCACGACCTCGCGGATCGAGCGCATGCCGGTGATGATCATCACCAGCCGGTCGATTCCGATCCCGATCCCTCCGGTCGGCGGCATCCCGTACTCGAGCGCTTCGACGAACGCCTCGTCGTAGGGCTGGGCCTCATCATCGCCGGCCACCGCCAGGCGCTGCTGGGATTCAAAGCGCCGGCGCTGCTCGTCGGGGTCGTTGAGCTCGGTGAACGCGTTGGCGATCTCCATCCCGCCGATGTAGGCCTCGAAGCGCTCGACCAGCCCCGGCTGGGAGCGGTGGTCCTTGGCCAGTGGTGATAGCGCGACCGGATAGTCAAGCAGCAGCGTGGGCTGGATCAGGGTGGGCTCGACGTGCTTGGTGACGAGCTCGTCGACGAGCTGGGGCCAGGAGTCATCGCCGGTTACACGCATGCCACGTTCGCGCATCGCGCCCGCCAGCGCGTCGCGCTCGGGCAGGGCCAGGATGTCGACGCCGGTCCGATCGGCGATCGCACCGGCGAGCGTCTCCCGGCGCCACGGCGACTGCAGGTCGTATTGCCCTTCGTATCCCGTCGCCCGGGCGACCGCCGCGATCAGGCGCTCCATGCGCTGCGCCACGACCGTGTAGTCGCTGTAGGCCTCGTACCACTCGATCATCGTGAACTCGGGGTTGTGGGTGGTGTCGACTCCTTCGTTGCGGAAATTCTTGCCGATCTCGTAGACGCGTTCGAGGCCGCCGACGATCAGCCGCTTGAGGTAGAGCTCGGTGGCGATCCGCAGGTACAGGTCACGGTGCAGCACGTTGTGATGAGTGACGAACGGCCGCGCCGAGGCGCCCCCGTAGAGCGGCTGCAGGACCGGGGTCTCGACCTCGATGAAGCCTTCATCGTCCAGCAAGCGGCGGATCGCGGTGATCACGCGCGCGCGGGTCATGAAGAGCGCCCTCGCCTCGTCGTTGGCGATCAGGTCCAGCTCGCGGCGGCGAAAGCGAGTCTCGACGTCGGTCAGACCGTGATGCTTGTCCGGCGGGGGCCGCAGCGACTTGGCCAGCAGCTCAAAACCGTCGATGCGCAGCGTCAGCTCGCCGCGCCGGGACGCAAACGCGGTCCCGTCGATCCCGATCAGGTCCCCGAGATCGAAGCCGAGCAGCAGCTCCATCGCCTCGGCGCCGAGCACATCGGAACGGGCCTGCAGCTGCAGGCGGCCCGAGCGGTCCACGACGTCGAGGAAGGCCATCTTGCCCTGACCTCGGCGGGCCGCGAGACGGCCCGCGATGCGATGCGATTGCTCGGTCTCCTCGCCGGCTCGCAGCTCGGTATGGGCGGCCCGCACGTCGGCGACCGGCTCCACCCCGGCGAAGGCGTGCGGGAACGGTTGCACGCCGGCGGCGCGCAGGCTCTCGAGCTTCTCACGGCGGGCTCGGAGCAGTTCCGAAGCGCCGCCGGGGTCCGGCGCCACAGCCTGACCCCAGCTACTTGCCGACGACGTCGATCTTGGTGACCTTGAGCTTGCGCTCGCCGCGGGGTGTCGTCACGGTGACGTCATCGCCGCGCTTGCGGCCGATCAGCGCCTTGCCGACCGGTGATTCGTTGGAGAGCTTGGCATCGGCGGGATTGGCCTCGGCCGTGCCGACGATCGTGTACTTAGTCGACTTGCCGCCGTCGTCCTTGACGTGGACGATCGAACCGACCCGCACGACATCGGTGCCGAGGCCTGACGCGTCGACCACGGTGGCCGAGCGCAGCTTGTCCTCGAGCGTCGCGATTCGCGCCTCGAGCATCGCCTGCTCGTTCTTGGCGTCGTCGTACTCGGCGTTCTCTGAGATGTCCCCGAATTCGCGTGCCTCTTTGATCCGGGAGGCGACCTCGCGACGGCGGGCGGTGGACAGGTGGTCGAGCTCCGCCTTGAGCGTGGCGAGGCCCTCAGCGGTGAGGATGACATCCTTGGGCATACGTGTGACCTGTGGTTTCGGGGGCGGTGAGCGCACGGCGCACGGCCGCTGCCCAGCGGAGAACCCGCCCTCTGCAGCGGGATGAGACGCGAAACTGGCTCGCGTGGGCCGATGAGTATAGACGCCGTTTTCGGGGCCTCCGGCCGGAGCCCTTCCGGTGGGCGAGTTGGTGCCTGACGGCTCCGGAGCCTCGGCCGCCCGGCACGCGATCACGCGCTATCCGCCGGCGTGGCCCTGGATCTCGTCGGCCTGCTGGAAGGTCGGGCGGTTGACCCACTCGATCAGCGGCTGGCTGATACCGCCGATCGCGCGGAACTGGATCGAGTCAGAGCACATCTGGTCCCCGGCGGCGCAGCTGCCGTCGGCCGGGTAGACCTGCGCGGGGCTTTCGGCGACGGCCTGCCGCAGCGAGCTCTCCAGCGCCGCCCGGCACCCCGAGACCGAGCCGGCGCCGCAGTAGACGCGATTCAGCGGGCCGGACACGCGCCGGTGCGCGATCGTGCGCAGGTCCTTCTGGACGACCCCGTAGAAGCCGACGTCCCACGACGAGCCGAGATGCTCCCCGCTGGTGCCATGGCCAGGCTGGTCGTTGATCGGGAACTGGGACTCGATCTGGTTGAGCAGATCGGTGCCGAGCACCGGCGTGAACTCGGCGCGGACCAGCAACGGCCACCAGGCATCCATGATGCGCACCGCGTCGGTCTGCTCGTAGTCGCCGTGCGGGCCGGGGTTGGCCCGGTTGATCCGGTGCGCGCCGCTCGCCGCCCAGGCGCTCAGCTGCGCAACCGCGGTGGTCAGAGCCGGGTCGGTCTGGCGGCCGAGGATCTGCAGCGCATAGGGCAGCACTTCAACCCCGCGCAGATCCTGGGTGCCGGCCACGCCCATCGCATTGACGACGTCGGGGAGGGTGAGCTTGCCGCCGGTGTGGCGCAGGTAGTAGTTGAGGTTGTTGTCCAGCAGCTGGGAGCGGTAGATCGAGGAGTACTGCTGGCCGGTGGCGGGGTCTCCGTAGCTGCGGGCCTGCTTGTTGTTCCAGCTCGTCAGCACCGGCTGGTCGATGACCTGGGGGTGGGCACGCTGGGGCAGGTCGCGCTCGGTCAGGCTCGCCGGGACGGTCTGTGCGCTTGGGTTCAGACCCGGCCACGCGTACTGTGACCAGGAGGGGAACAGCGGGTCGGTGTGGCGCGCACGAACAGGGTTCAGGCCCGAGTTGAAGTACGCGATGTGGCGGTTGTCGGTGTAGAACCAGTTGAACGTGTAGCCGATCTCGTTGGCCGCGCTCATGAATGCCTGCGGGGTCCGCATCGCCGCCGGCTCGTTGAACTTCTCAAAGCCCGACACCGAGTCGAGCTCGTGCATGTAGGTCGAGCGCAGGTTGGTGTACACGACCGGACGGCCCTTGATCCGTGCGCGGGCGACGACGATGCCGTAGGCGGTGCGCTGGGTCTGCAGCGTGACCGAGCCCGCGGGGGTCGAGTCCGCGAGGCTCGGCGACCACGACTCCTGCCGGGTCAGCGTCTCCATGGCCACGCACTGACCGCGCAGCAGGTAGTTGCCGGAGTCGGGAGCGACGGTCCCACCGGCCGGATTGCAGAGCGGCACCGCGAATGTGTCGACGATGTTCTGTCCCGAGGAGGTCGCCGACCACGCGTAGTCCTGGCCGTGGCCGAGCTCGACGTACAGGTTGACCCCCGGGAAGGCCGCCCCGTTGGCGTCGATCCCCGGGCCGTGGATGTCCTCCTCCATGAGGATCTGCGGCGCAAAGTAGCCGACCTGCGGCCCCATCACCGCCAGGGGGTGACCGCTGGCGCTGTCGCGGGCACTGACCAGAAGAGCGTTGGACATCGCGCGCGGAAAGGCCAGCAGGCC
>JALYTU010000334.1 GCA_030854125.1 Actinomycetota bacterium
CCTGGCGGGAGTGCTCGGGCTCAGCGACACCGAAATCGGGCACCTGCACGACGAGGGGGTCGTCGCGGGTCCGGAGTAGCTCCGCTCCCCGCCGTCGTGTCGGCACGAGCCGCGGAGCGCCCGGTCGCGCCCGCGCACAATCGATCTGATCAGCGTACGGGGAGCGGCTCGACCACCCCGCGGCGGCGGTGGGCCAAGAGCAGATTCCTCGTGATGTGGGGAACGTCCTGCCGTGAGGTCACGTGGTCGAGCACCAGGCATCGAGGCGGTCGAATGCGCGCCCGACAGAGCCAGA
This sequence comes from Actinomycetota bacterium, assembly GCA_030854125.1. Lineage (GTDB taxonomy): Bacteria > Actinomycetota > Thermoleophilia > Solirubrobacterales > Solirubrobacteraceae > Palsa-465. Next base: position 296 of record JALYTU010000334.1, read on the forward strand.
TGCTCGCGTCGTGATCCAACGACATCACGACGATCTGCTCGTCTGGGCGCCCCGCACGCCGGCCTTCAAGCCGCAGGCCCGCGAGCAGCACCGCCGTCGACTGCGTCCCCGGGCTGACGACCACCATCGGCGACCGTCGCCGGGTTACACGCCAACCGGCAGATGACCGCTTTCCCCTGGCGTTTGGGGCACACGGGACGATCGCTTCGCCACGAAGGCACTCGTGCCGGGTCGATCGGCTTGACGAGCGCGATGCGCGTAAAGCAATCCGCCTCGGCGCGGTCTCTCACGATCGCCTGGTTGCCAACCCGGTCGTGCGCCCGGCAATCGCGCCAGCGCCGACCGACGGCTACCGGCAGGCGAAGGGGACCGTCTGGCGCCCCGGAGTTGGACGCCTGCCGAGCATCGAATGGAGCAGCGGGGCATCGGGGGAGCCGCGCTGTGGCCTGACGTCTGAAGCGGCTACGACTGTGCGAGGGGTTTTCGTGTGCGGGAACTCCACCCGGTTTGGGATACGTGCCGTTTGGATGTGCCGTTGACCTGGGCGATAGGGTGCGGGAGTTGTTCAAACCAGGGTGGCGCATGGGCGTCGCCCGTGGATGTCAGGCAGGTGACGCTGATGCGGGCTGTCAGTCGGCGTAGGTTCCTCCAGATCGCGGGGGGTGGCCTTGCCTCGACGGTGCTGTCGGACAGCATCTCGCGCGCGCTGGCCGTCCCAGCGAATCAGGCGACGCGGTCGTTGAAGGACGTCGAGCACATCGTGGTGCTGATGCAGGAGAACCGCTCCTTCGATCAGTACTTCGGCGTGATGCGCGGCGTTCGCGGGTTCGGCGATCCGCATCCGGTGACGCTTCCGAGCGGCCGGCCGGTCTGGTACCAGGCCGATGGCGCCACGGTGGTGCCGCCGTTTCGTCCCGCCGTCCCCGAGCTGGCGCTCACCTTCCTCGAGGATCTCGACCACGGCTGGGACACGACGCATCAGATGTTTAACAGCGGCCGATGGGACCAGTGGTTGCCGGCCAAGACCACGACGTCTATGGCGCACATGGAGCGCTTGGACCTTCCGTTCCATTACGCGCTGGCTGACGCGTTTACGATCTGCGATGGCTATCACTGCTCGATGCTCGGTCCGACTGATCCCAACCGCTACTACATGTGGACGGGCTGGGATGGCAACGACGGGCACGGCGGCGGACCGGTGATCGCCAACGACGAGCTCGGTTACGGCTGGCAGACCTATCCGGAGCGGCTTCAGGCGGCGGGGATCAGCTGGAAGATCTACCAGGACAGCGGCGAGGGCCTCGACAAGGCTGGCGTCTGGGGCTTCACCTCAGATCCCTACATCGGCAACTACGGCGACAACTCGCTGTTGTACTTCACCAACTACCAGAACGCGGCCCCGGGCAGCCCGCTGTACGAGCGAGCCCGCACCGGAACGGATGTCATGCACGGCGGCGACCTGTTCGACATCCTCGCGGTCGACGTCGCGTCCGGGCAGCTGCCGAGCGTCTCGTGGATCGTCGCCCCGGAGGCCTACAGCGAGCATCCGAAGTGGCCGCCCGGTTACGGTGCCTGGTACACGGCCGGGGTTCTCAACGCCCTCACCAGCAATCCCGAGGTGTGGTCGAAGACGGCTCTGCTCGTCGCGTTCGACGAGAACGACGGCTTCTTTGACCACGTCGTCTCGCCGTACCCCAATGTCGGTGGGCTCGCCGGCAAGTCGACCGTCCCGCTCGACAACGAGATGTTCGGCGGCACCGCGGGAACACCGGGCGGCTCGAACGGGACCCCGGGACCGTACGGGCTCGGCGTCCGCGTGCCGCTGCTCGTCATCTCGCCCTGGAGCAAGGGAGGCTGGGTCTGTTCTCAGACCTTCGACCACACCTCGCTGATCCGATTCATCGAGGCGCGCTTCGGCGTCGACGAGCCGAACATCACCCCGTGGCGGCGCGCCGTCTGCGGCGATCTGACCGCGGCGTTCGACTTCGAGCATGCGTCCGATCGCTTCCCGCCACTGCCGAGCGTCGCCGCCTACAAGCCAAACGGCTCGGCTCCCCCGCCTGTGCACCCGACACCTCCGGCCGTCGGGTCGGTCCCGACCCAGGAGCACGGGGTGCGCCGCTCGCGCCGGCTCGGCTACCGCGTGCACGTCGACTTCCACGCGCACCACCACAAGCTCCATCTCAGCGTCAAGAACCGCGGACGTCTCGGTGTTCACCTCCAGGCACGGTCGCTGACCGTCGCCGGCGCGCCCTTCAGCTACACGATCGGGGCCGGCCATCAGATCGCGACCGCACTCCCCGACCCGGGAAAATACGACCTCAGCCTCCATGGCCCCAACGGCTTCTTCCGCCACTTCGCCGGCTCGCAAAAGACGGCGCTGCGCGTCAAGGAGCAGGCGGCCGATCGCCCCGGCACGCTCACACTCGAGATCGTCGACGAGCACCGGCGGCGGCCGGTCACGGTCCACGTGGCCGACGCGTACGGCACGGGCCGGCACCTCAACGTGCACGGCACGGCCGAGATCACGATCGAGACCCGCCACTCCGGCGGCTGGTACGACATCGCGCTCACGACGCCGAGCGACGCCGGCTTCCGCTACGAGCTCGCGGGCCGGCTGGAGCCCCGCTTCCGGCTGACCAGCGACCCGCAACTCGGTCGCTGAGCGTGCCACCGCCGCGCTTACCCGGCCGACAGAAGCTGCTCGACGATCATGTTCCGGTGGATCTCGCTCCTGCCGCCGCCGATCGTCATCAGCTGCACGTCGCGGGTCATACGCTCGAGGTCAGGTTCCGAGCCGACATGGAATGGAAGCGATCGTCGGCAACCACGCGCTTTCCGGGCGGAGCGGGTGCGCTGCGTGGGGCGACGGAATGCCTGCGGCGCGAGGAACGGGGTCACGACCCGATAGCTCGCCGGGGGCGAGGCGCCGCGAGGGGGGCGCTCTGAGTGGACCACGTGCGTGGCTCAGGCGGTCGGTGTCTCAGGCGTGCGTTCGTGCTGCTCGGACTGCTTTGGCGAGCTCGTGGACGCCGGCGCGAATGGCGGATTCGGGCATTTGCGCGTAGCCGAGCAGGAGGACTGGCGGGCGCCCGCGGGCGTCGGGTCGGTAGTCGGCCATCGTCTCGAGCCTGACCCGCCGGTCGTTGGCCTCCTCTCGGATCGCCTGCTCGTTGACGCCGGCGGGCAGCTGGACGGTGACATGCAGTCCGGCGGCGACGCCGCGGACGGCGGCTTCTGGGAGCGTTTCGGTGAGGGCGTCGACGAGCGCGTCACGGCGGCTGCGGTAGCGGGCTCGCATGCGGCGCAGGTGGCGGTCCAGCTCGCCGCGGGTCAGGAAGTCAGCGAACGCGTGCTGTTCGATGCGGGCGGTACCGCGGTCGGCGAGGAGCTTCTCGTGGCTAACGGCTTGCAGGAGCGAGGGCGGCACGACTAGCCAGCCGATGCGGAGCGCGGGCGCGAGGGTCTTGCTCGCCGAGCCGGCGTAGATGACCCGGCTGGGGTCGAGGCCTTGGAGCGCTCCGATGGCCGCCCGGTCGTAGCGGTACTCGGCGTCGTAGTCGTCCTCGATTGCGATCGTGTTGCTCTCGCGCAGCCAGGCCAGCAGGGCCGTTCGCCGCTCGCCGGTGAGCACCACGCCGGTGGGGTGTTGGTGGGCGGGTGTCACCACGACGGCGTCGGCGTCTGCGTCCTTGAGTTCGTCGACCCGTGTTCCGGCTTCGTCGACCCCGATCCGAACCGGTTCCAGGCCGGCGTGTGCGGCGACTAGGCCGTCTTCAGGGTTGCTCGGGTCCTCTAACGCGATCCGTTTAGCGCCGGCTGCCGCGAGAGCGTGGCACACCAAGCCGAGGCCTTGCGTGTAGCCGTTGGTGACGACGATGTGCTCGGGGTCGGCCACGACGCCGCGTACGCGGCCGAGGTAGTCCGCCAGAGCGGAGCGCAGGACGTTGACCCCTCGGGGGTCGCCGTAGGCGAGGTCGGCGTCGGTGATCGTCGCGAGCGCGTAACGCAGCGAGCGCAGCCATGCCGCTCGCGGGAACGTTGAGACGTCAGGCA
>JALYTU010000013.1 GCA_030854125.1 Actinomycetota bacterium
AACAGCACCTCACGCTTGTCGGCGAAGTGACGGAAGAAGGACCGGGTGGTCAGTCCGGCACGTTCAGCGATCTCCGGCACGGTGGTCTGCTCAAAGCCGCGTTCGGCAAACAGCTCAAGCGCGGCACGTTCGAGGCGCTCCGGCGCGTCTGGTTCCCAGCGTGGCATCGCCACAGCCTAACCCGATATCACGCTATGTCGTTATGATGACATTTCATGCCATCACGCTACCAGTAAGAGCGGGTCCGAATGGCCGAGGTCATGATCCTGGGCGCGACCGGCAGGACCGGACGCGCGATCGCTGCACGGCTGGATGCGTCTGGAACGCAGCTGGTCCTATTCGGTCGCGATCGCCAGCGGCTGGAACAGTGCGCGTCCACGCTGCGCCAGCGTCCGCGAATCGAGACCGGCTCGCTGGAGCGGCTGGGGCGAGTACTCGCTGCAGAGCATCCGGGGGTTGTCGTGAGCACCGTGGGTCCGTTCGCCTCAACCGCCGCGACGGTGATTGACGCGCTCCCACAAAACACCCACTATCTCGATCTCTCCAACGAATATGCCTCCTTTGAGGCGGTCTCGGCGCGTGACCCCGCAGCTCGGCGCGCCGGCCAGACCCTGATTTCAGGGGCGGGCTTCGGCGTCGTCGCGACCGAGAGCGTGCTCGTCGCCCTGACCGACGGACACCCGACCCCGACGCACGTACGTGTCGACGCACTACCGTCCGTGGCCAGTGAGGGTGGTGCGATGGGCGCCGCCCTCGCGGGAAGCATCGTGGACAGCGTGCCGCTCGGACGCCGCCAGGTTCAGGCCGGCCAGCTCGTCACGAAGGCATTCGACGACACGCCGGCGCAGCTCATCACGCCCGATGGCGACCGGGTCACCAGCATCAACTTCCCCAGCGGCGATCTCTTCGCCGCCTGGCACGACAGCAACGCGGCGAACGTCATCTCGGGTTCCACCGAGATTCCTGCCGGGCCGTTGGTCCGCTACGCGCTGCCCGCGCTCGGGCTGGTGGCGCACTCGTCACGCGTGCGCCTGCTGCTCGCGAAGCAGATGGCGAAGGCCAAGCTGCCCGAACGTCCCCGTCCGCGAGCCCACTCCTGGGGCCATGCCAAGGCCGCTTTCCCGACGGAAGTGAGCTCGAAGGGTGGATGCGCGCCGACGAGGCAATGGACTTCACGGCTGATGCCGCCGCAGAGGTGACACGACGACTGCTGGCCGACGAGACTCGTCCCGGCGCCCACACGCCGTGTTCCCTGTTCGGCCCAGGACTAGCCGAGGCCGCCGGTGGCGAGCTCTTGCTCGGCTCCGGTCACGTTTCAGATTCGTGATCATCGCTGATCGGCGGGGGCGAGCTCGGTGTGTCAAGTGGCGCCACTGAAGCGTTACCGCTTCGGAGTTTCTACGAGGCGGGCGAGGATCTCGTCCAGGAGTCCAACCTCGCCTGGAGTGAGCTGTGGCGGGGAGTCCTGGATCGCGGCTCGCAGCGCATTCGCTGCGGCGGCCGTCGTGGTTGCCCGGGGCGCGGGGGCCTCGGTGCTGATGGTGTTGATGAGGCCGTCGAGGAGGTCGTCAAGCATTCCGAGGTCACGGCGGTCAGGGGCGGTGGCGAGGAGGGTGAGTACCGCCCCGCGCGCGGAGGCGGTGATGAGGGCGATCGCGCGCTCCTCGCTGAGTGCGAGGAGGCCGGCCGCGGCGACCCTGCGCACGCGCTGGCGCAGGATGCTCTCGCCGAGCGCCTGCGCCGCCCAGGGTCGCGCGGGGTCAGGTTCGCCATGCATGAGCGAGAAGAGAGCCGGATTCTCAAGACCGAACTCCACGGCGGCCCGCCATCCGTCGCGCAACACCGCGACGGGGTCGCGACCTGCGTCCGCACCTGCGCTGGCAGCCTTGGCGGCGACCCACGCGGACATCTCGTGCTCCGCGACCGCCTCGATGACGCCTTGCTTGTCGCCGAACAGACGGTAGATCGTTGGCGCCTGCACGTTCGCGGCGAACTCCACGGCGCGTGTCGTGACCGCTTCGCGACCACCATCGCGCAAAAGGCGTGCCGCCGCGAGCACGATCCGCGCTCGTGCGTCTGCAACCGCTGGCGATCGGGGTACGGAAGCCACGTTAGCGATGATAGGTGGATCGCTTAGCCCCGGTAACAACGCTGCTAACCTGACCGCGTGAGCGCTGATAACTTCGCTTCGGGCCGGCAGGTCTCACGGAATTTAAGGAGGCAGCATGATCATTGTCAGCGGTGCCAACGGCACGCTCGGGCGGGGAGTGGTCGAACACCTGATGAGCCGGCTCGGGCCTGAGGGGATCGGCGTCAGCGTGCGCGAGCCCGATAAGGCCGCGGCGCTCGCCGCGCGGGGAGTTCGGGTCCGGCGCGGCGACTTCACCGATCCCGACAGCCTCCGAGACGCGTTCGAAGGCGGTCGTCAGGTGCTCATCATCTCCTCCAACACGCGGGCCGGCGACACGTTGGAGCAGCACCGGGTCGCGATCGACGCCGCAGTCGCCGCCGGAGCCGAGCGCATCGTCTACACCAGCCATGCCGGTGCGAGACCGGACTCGCATTTCCCTCCCGCGCGCGACCACTTCGCGACCGAGCAGATGCTCGAAGACAGCGGGATTCCGTTCACCTCCCTGCGGAACGGGTTCTACGCGGTCACGCCGAGCTACTACCTCGGCTCGATGCCGGACACCGCCGCTATCGCCGTGCCCCGAGACGGACCGGTCGCCTGGACGACCCAAGCTGACCTCGCCGAGGCAGCGGCGCTCATCCTCGCCGAGGAGGGACGCTTTGACGGACCCAGCCCGGCGCTCACCGCCGGCGAGGCGCTCACCTTCGACGATGTCGCGGCGATTCTCGCCGACCTGACCGGCCGCGAGGTCAAATGCCAGACCATCCAGGACGAGGACTTCGTCTCGGCGCAGGTGTCCGAAGGCATGCCCGAGCCCGCCGCGAGATTCATGCTCGGGATGTTCCTCGCCGCCCGCAGTGGCGACTTCGCCACCGTCAACCCCACACTCGAACACCTCCTGGGCCGCCCCCCCACCACCCTCAAAGAGGTTCTCGCCAAGACGGTTAGGCACGGATCAGCCGGGACTCGCTGAGCTCAGCGCGTTCTGTCCAGCAGCAGTGGCCTTCGAGTTCTCGTTCTACGGTTGGGACTTGTTCTTTACTTCGTAGGATGCGTAGCTATGGCAGCGCTACCACCACGCGCTCGGCGAACTGGCCGATCCGAATGACGCCCGGCGCTCCTTCATCCGCGCGGGCGTAATGGGCGACCACCTCATCGTCCTTCATTCGGCGGTACGGGCCTGCGCGGGCTACAGCCGCCACGACGCTCCCTCGATTCTGTTGGACGGCTCATCGATGGCGCGCGACACCGAGCACGGTCGCGCGATCACCGCGCAGCTGACGCGCCGCCACGGAACGCTCGAGGAGGCGATCGCTGCCGCGGTCTTTGCGCTCGGCTCCGCGGGGTTGTCCAAGAGCATCCGCCGTCAGGCGCGCGCCGCCTGCGAGGACTACTTCTACAGCCGGCTCGACCTGACGCCGAGCGACGAGTTGGGCGGACGAGAAGAGATCGTCGAATCGCTCGAGCTGATGCCCGAGCCGATCTACCGGGCGCTGGAGAACGTCGTCGGCCTGGTCGTGGACGGCGACTACGAGGAGCTCCGCGTCGCGTCTGGCGATCGGCTCAGAGTCGAGGACCTGCGCCGTCGCGTCGAGGACGACTGCCCGGAGTCGCTGGTGCTGCCGTCGCGCGAGATCTACCAGGTCGAGGCGATCGCCAAGTCTGACGATCCGGATCTGCCGGGCTGGGCCTACTTCCTCGACTTGTGGACTGAGACCGGCCCGGCACGCCTGCACATCGAGGGCGAGCTCGAAGAGTCGGGCGAGCGGTTCACGGCGACGCTGAACGACATCCTGCCGTGATCCGTCGCCGTCCAGCGCCGCTTTCGCCTCGTCGCGTCCGTAATGCGCGGCTCGACGGACCGATGCTCGGCCAGGCGCGGGGCCGTCCTCCAGGGATGCGTCCCACCACGCACCTCGAGCGTGGCTGCGGGCATGTTAACGCGGAAAGCCCACCCGTGGGTGGACTCTCGGCCATCAGAAGATCAGGCGGCTTTCGCGGGAAGGGGACGTTCAGATGACGTCTCGCCCTCTGGTTGCCCTCGCTATCTGACCCTGCCAGCGTAGCGCACCCGCCTCCGCGCATCCCCGCCGGCGCACCAGCCACCCCAGGCCGGTGATCGTCCCCCAGGCTCAGGTTTGACGGAGCGCAACGCCTTCTCCGCCAAGGCAGAACCCGCCCGCTGTTTGGCGGCGGGGCAGGCTGCTTCGGTCGTGCTTCGAGCGGTTGAGTCGGCGATGGTCGCGAGCCCTGAACCGGCTTCGCGCGCCGCCTGAATCGCCGCCTGGCCAACCGAGGACAACAGTCAACTCCGGCAGACCGATAGCGTGAGTGCGTGCAGGAAATCGCCCCTGGCCTTTGGCGCTGGACGGCTTCGCATCCTGCGTGGGTGCCAAACCCCGATCCAGACAGCCCCGACGACTGGGAGCAGCTCGTGGGGTGCGTGCTGTACGAGCGTCCGGACGCGGTGGTCTTCATAGACCCGCTCGTCCCGCCCGATGACGACGCGTTTTGGCACTGGGCGGATGAGCGTGTCGGGAAGCGGCGGGTGGTTGCGCTGACGACACTCGGCCCACATCGCCGCAGCCGCGAACAGGTGGCCAGCCGATACGGCGCCTCCACCTCCCGCGCCAAACGCAACCTGCCGGCGGGGGTCCAGCCAATCATGCTGCGAGGAGCTGCCGAGACGATGTTCTGGTTGCCCGAGGTCCGAACACTGATTCCCGGCGACCGGATCCTCGGTGCTCCGGGCGGCGGTCTGCGGCTCTGCCCAGAGTCATGGTTGTACTGGGTCAAGGTCAACCGCAACTCGCTGCGATTGCTGCTCGAGCCTCTGCTCGAGCTCCCGATCGAACGGGTACTCGTCTCACATGGCGAACCTGTCCTCAGCAACGGTGCTCGCGCCCTGAAACGCTGCCTCGGGAAATCCTAACGGCCACAGGTGACCTTCTAGAACCATCCGCGCTCCGCCGTTCCCGCCAACGGCGCATCCGATCACCGACGACCTCTCTGCTCCCGCGACCGAGACGGAGCGGCTGACGCGCTGGACACCGTGCGTCACATCGGGTGTCAATGACCGTTTGGCGGCGGCCCGTTGGCTACGCGCTGCCCGGCGTGGTGACGTGAAGCGTGAGAGCAGGTTGCCGACGAGGATCCCGAGGAGGAGCGAGAGCATGGCCGGAATGACGAGATAGATCATCGTCATGAGAACGAGAACCGTCCAGGTGTCGTCTGAGCCGCAGTTCGTGCAGCTGGGGTCCATCGCATAAGCGACCAGCAACCAGATCACCGCGCCGGCCGGCGGCACACCAACAATCCAGATTCGTCGGACAAGCGCTCCGAGCGCCAACCCCGGCAGGCCGAACACGGTGATCGACACAGCGTCGATCGCGCTGCCGCTCAGGCCGTGGAGCACGAGGATGCTCGCGGCGGGGTAAGCGACCACGCCAAGGATGAGCCGCACGCCGCAGCGAGGATCATGCCCGCCCGATGGGTGGTCTGCGCGCGCCATCGTGCCGGCTACCGCGAGCGTGACCGCCACCGGTGCTCCGAGAACCAGGAAAAGGATCAGGCCGAACATGCAAGTCGCTCCGATATTGTTGACCCCTGGTCGATAAGACCACAGTAGAACGTTGCTCAGTCCTTGTCAACCGCTGGTCAGCAGAACCCTTGGCGGTTCAACCCAGACATCGTCTGCCTAACCAGCAGCGACCAGCGCCTGGTCGCCGAGCCGCGCGCGGACTTTCATCCGCGCTTGGTGAAGGCGGCTCTTGAACGCCGCCTCTCCGACGCCGACGATCTCGGCCGCCTCTCGGGTCGACAGGCCCTCGATGTCGCGTAGGACCAACGCCGTCCGATACCGAGGGCGCAGCGCAGCGATGGCCCGATCCAGGGCCTCTCCAAGCTCGTGCTGCTCGGCGGTGTGAGCAGGCTGCTCGGCGGTCGGCGCGACGAGCACGATCGAGTCGTCCTCGACCTCCACGCTCCGGCCCTGGCGCAGGCGCTTCTCAAGCGCACGGTTGGCCTCGTTGACGCCGATGCGGTACAGCCACGTGAAGAACATCGACCGGCTGTGAAACTGACCGATCCCACGCCAGGCCCGCAGCAAAGCCTCCTGCACGACGTCTTCGGCTTCGGTGCGATCGCCGACCAACCGCAGGACGACCGCATAGAGGTGATCGGTGTGGGCGCTCGCGAGGGACTCAAACGCGCCCACGTCCCCGTTGCGGGCTCTTCGGATCAGCTCACTCTCGGTCAGCCGGTCCCGAGCCCCGGCTGGCGGATCATCGGTCACGCCTCGTGGGCCGGCTCCGACGCCCCGTGCGCCTTCGCTGCGTCAGCCCGAACGCGGTCAAAGATCCCGGCCGGCGCGGTCTCGGCGGAATCCCGTCCGACGCTGTGTATCAGCCGTACGAGCCCGCGCACGGCGCGAATTCCGAGGCTGCATTCCGGACATTGAGCGGCATGCAGCTCGAGCCGCTTGCGGCCCAGCCAGCTGAGATCCCCGTCGACGTAGTGCGAGAGATGTTCTTGGGACCAGCCGTGCGAGGCCGGGCGGCGGGGCAGGCGCATCAGGAGACTATGCGGCGTCAAGCGTGACGGCGCAACTCGCCTGGCCGCGCTTCTCGAGGTAGCGCTGGTGGTAGTCCTCGGCCGCCCAGAAATACTGGGCCGGCGAGATCGCCGTCACGATCTCCCGTCGAGTTCCCTGCTGCCGCGCGTCGCGTGAACGCAACGCCTCGGTCTGCTGGAGTTCGCCGTGAAAGAAGATCGCCGAACGGTATTGGCTTCCGATGTCCCAGCCCTGCCGGTTGCGAGTCGTGGGGTTGTGGTTGGCCCAGAATGCGTCCAACAGACTGGAATAGGAGGTCAGGTCCGGATCGAATTGGACCTGCACAGCCTCGGCATGGCCCGTGCGGCCGCGGCAGACCTGCTTGTAGGTGGGCTGCTCAAGATGGCCACCGGTATACCCGACTGTCGTTCGAGTGACCCCCGGGAGCCGGCGGAATGCCGCCTCGACTCCCCAGAAGCATCCGGCGGCGAACGTTGCTGTCTGTGTCGGCATGTCAGATCTTTCGATTCGCGGGTCGTCAGCGATGTGTGTGCTCGGCCGTCAGACGATTGGACCCCGGGATCGACGGAACGGTTGCTCGGCTGGCGCGCATCTCGCGCGCGCCACGCGACCCCACCGTTCTCCCCTGTGCGGGGTCTAGCGCGTGGGGAGCGATTGCTGCCACTGATTGCTGCCACTCCCACCCACGACACGCCACGGGGCAAACATGGCCGACAGCAAGCTGAGCAAACCGAGGACGAATGGCGCCGAGAGCTGACACTGCGGCACGACTTAGTTCGATTCCACGCGAAGTGTGACTCTGGGACCGGCTGCCGAGCTTCAGCGAACCCGCTGGGGGCGAGAACATCGAGCTGCACGAGGATCGCGGTCTGTTCATGCGCCGCACCGAGGTCAGCTGTGCGACGTGCGGCGGCCACCTCGGGCACGCTTCGACGATGGTCCGATGCCCAGCGGTACTGATCAACTCGCTCGCCCTGGAACTGCAATTGAGCCCGGAAGGCGGTGAGCTCGTCAGTCGCCGCCGCGGGCCGTGCGCCGAGACCCGGTCAGCTTCGCGTCGCGCTCGATGCGGCGCGACTGGTGCTGCCCACGCATCGGGTCGGCGGGGGTATCGGTCAGCGCGGCCCGGAGGCGGGAGCCAGAATGGCCGTCAGCACACCGAGAGCGCGCGCGCGATGAGCGTCGAGTTCGCAGACCAGCACATCGGCCGAGCCACTGCGAACGGCGGCGAGGATGCGATCATGGGCCGCTACGGCGGCGCGTCGTTCCTCGGGCGAGTTGTAGTACAGCGCCCGGTAGGCCTCGGTCGAATCCCAGAGCACGCGGATCACCCGCATTGTGTGCATCTGCTCGGGCGACTCCAGCAGCCCGAAGTGGAAGCGGCGGTTGGCCTCGAGCTCAGCGGCGACGTCGCCGGCGTGCGCAGCATCGACGCAGTCCTGAGCAGCCAGCGAGATCCGCGCCAGGGCATCCTCGTCAAGCGTGGGCAGCGCACGGCGAGCCGCGCGCTCCTCGAGCACCTGGCGCAGCCCGTAGATCTCCTGAAGGTCTTCGGCCCGCAGTTCGGTCACGAAGTACCCACGCCGCGGCCGGTAGGTCACCTGACCCTCCTGCTCGAGCACCCGAAGCGCCTCGCGCACGGGCGCGATGCTCACCCCGAGGCGCTCTGCCACCTCCTCCTGTACGACGTGCCGGCCCGGGCTGAGCTCGCGAGCGACGATCGCTGCACGCAGCCAGTCCAGCGCGTGCTGTGCCGTGGTGCCGGGGGGCAGGACCGAGGCGGTCACGGGATCACTGGCGCCCGCGCGGTGGGGCGGTTGCGCGTCGGCGCGAGCTCATGAGTAGCTGTACAGACCGCGTCCGGTCTTGCGTCCGAGCAGATTTGCCGCCACCAGGCGCTTGAGCAGCGGCGGTGGGGCAAACAGCTGCTCGCGGTGTTCGTCATAGAGCGTCTCGGCGACCCCGGCCACGGTGTCCAGCCCGATCAGGTCGGCCAGCGCCAGCGGACCCATCGGGTGCGCGCAGCCCTTGACCATGCCCTTGTCGATGTCCTCGGCCGAGGCCAGGCCCTGCTCGAACATCCGGATCGCCGAGAGCAGATACGGGATCAGCAGCGCGTTGACGGTGAAGCCGGCCCGATCAGGTGCGACGATCGGCGCCTTGCCCAGCTGAGCGGTCGCGAACGTCTGCGCCCTCCGGGTCACATCCGCGCTCGTCAACAGCGACGGGATGATCTCCACCAGCGACAGCACCGGTACCGGGTTAAAGAAGTGCAGCCCGAGGACGTGGTCAGATCGCGCCCCAGCGGCGACGGCAAGCTCGACGATCGGAATTGACGATGTGTTGGAGGCCAGGATGGCCGTCTCGTCGGTGACCACGTCGGCCAGCCGCCGGAAGACCTCCAGCTTGGTGTCATGGTCCTCGACGACGGCCTCGATCACGATCTGGCGATCGTCGAGGCTGTCGAGTCCGGTGACGCAGCGCAGCCGGTCCACCGCTTGGGCGGCCAGCGGCGCCTCGAGCTTGCCCCGCCTGACCGCCTTATCCAGCGAGCGTTGGACGGTGTCGGCCGCAATCTGCGCCCGCGCCTCGTCCTGCTCGACCAGGATCACCTCCAGGCGTGAGCGCGCGCACACCTCCGCGATGCCCGCGCCCATGATCCCGCCACCGACGATCCCGACGCGATGCACGGCACCATCCTGCTCGAGGCTCATCGGAACGCCTGGATGCCGGTCAGGGCGCCGCCGATGACCAGTGCGTGCACGTCGGCGGTTCCCTCGTAGGTGAGCACCGACTCGAGGTTGTTCATGTGCCGGATGACCGGGTACTCGAGTGAGATCCCGTTGGCGCCCAGCACCTGACGCGCGCTTCGGGCGACATCCAGGGCGGCGTTGACGTTGCCGAGCTTGCCCATGCTGACGTGCTCGGGCGCCAGCAGCCCCTGGTCCTTGAGGCGACCGAGGTGCAGTGCCAGCAGGTAGCCGCGGTTGACCTCCAGTGCCATCTGAGCCAGCTTTGCCTGCTGGAGCTGAGTGGCGGCGATCGGGCGACCGAACGCCCGGCGCTCCAGGCTGTAGGCCAATGCAGACTCAAGGCACGCCCGGGCGGCGCCGACGGCCCCCCACACGATCCCGTAGCGCGCCTCGTTCAGACACGACAACGGACCGCGCAACGACGTCGCCTCGGGCAGTTGTGCGTCGGCCGGCAGCCGCACGTCGTCGAGCACCAGCTCTGAGGTGATCGACGCCCGCAACGACATCTTCTTGTGGATCTCCGGGGCGCTGAAGCCGGGAGTCTCGCGGGGGACCAGGAAACCGCGCACACCCTCGTCGGTGACCGCCCACACGACCGCCACATCGGCCACCGACCCGTTGGTGATCCACATCTTGGCCCCATTGAGGATCCAGTCCGATCCGTCGCGCTTGGCGCGTGTGCGCATCGCGCCCGGATCCGAACCGGCGTCGGGCTCGGTCAGCCCGAAGCAGCCGATCGCCTCGCCCGCCGCCATCCGCGGCAACCACTGCAGCTTCTGCTCCTCAGAGCCCCAGCGCCAGATCGCGAACATCGCCAGCGACCCCTGAACCGAGACCAGGCTGCGCAATCCGCTGTCGCCGGCCTCGAGCTCCATGCACGCCAGTCCGTACGCGGTCGCAGACGCGCCCGCGCACCCATAGCCCTCCAGATGCATCCCGAGCACACCGAGCTTCCCGAGCTCGGGTGCGAGCTCGAGCGGGATCGTCGCCTGCTCAAACCAGTCCCCCACGTACGGCGTCACCTTGTCGGCGACAAAACGACGAACCGTGTCGCGGATCATCCGCTCCTCGTCGGAGAGCAGGTGATCGACGTTCAAGTAGTCGGCGGGACGGACGGCGGGTGGCGCGGCGGCGACGGCACACATGGGGCGGTGCTCCTTGACCCTAGAGTTTCGAATATCTAGACTATTTAACCACATGCCCACGGCACTCGGCAACCTGCGGATCCTCGATTTCTCGCGCGTTCTCGCCGGCCCATTCGCGACGATGGTCCTCGGTGACCTCGGGGCCACGGTGCTCAAGATCGAGCGCCCCGGCGTCGGGGACGACACCCGCTCCTGGGGCCCGCCATGGGATGCGCGCGGCGCCGCCACGTACTTTCAGTCGGTCAACCGCAACAAGCAGAGTCTCGTCCTGGATCTCGCCAGCGCGCAGGGGATCGGGCAGGCGCAAGCCCTCGCGGCGGCAGCCGACGTGGTGGTCGAAAATTTCCGTCCGGGACTGATGGACGATCTCGGGCTGGGCTACGAGGCGCTGCGCGATGCGAATCGCGGCCTGATCTACTGCTCGATCACCGGCTTTGGCACCGGCGCCCCCCAATTGCCCGGATACGACCTCCTCGTCCAGGCGCTGGGCGGCCTGATGAGCATCACCGGCTCGCCCGATGGCCCGCCCCAGAAGGTGGGGGTGGCGCTCGTCGACGTGTTGACCGGCCTGTTCGCCAGCGTCGGGATCCTTAGCGCCGTCGTCCATCGCAGCGTCAGCGGCGCCGGCCAGCGCGTCGACGTTGACCTGCTGTCATCGCTGCTGGCAGCGATGGTCAACCAGAGCGCGGCCTTCACCGCGGGCGGCACCGTCCCGACCCGGATGGGCAACCAGCACCCGAGCATCGCCCCCTACGAACTGGTCCGCTGCGCCGACGGAGACCTCGTTCTGGCGGTCGGCAATGATCGCCAGTTCGACGCGCTCTGCCGGGTGATCGGAGCACCGCAGCTTGCGCTGGACCCTCGCTTTGCCGACAACGCCGCGCGGGTCGCCAACCGTGTCACCCTGCTCGATGAGCTCGAGCGGCGTCTGCGCCGGCGAGCGGCTGACGACTGGGCGGCTGAACTGATCGGCGCCCGGGTTCCCGCCGGGGTGGTCAACGACATCGCCGAAGCATTCAGCCTCGCTGCCGATCTTGGGCTCGAGCCGGTGATCAGCCTTGCCTATCCCGACGGGACCGAGTCCCACCTGCCGCGCAACCCGATCGGGCTATCGGCCACGCCGGTCAGCTACCGCCTCGCTCCGCCTGCGCTGGGCAGCGCCAACGACCGCCTCGTCCCGTTCTGGGGCGCGCCCACGTCGAGCGGCTGATACCAGCGCTCGAGCGCGCCCGAAGGTCGCCCGAGCTACCCTTTCGCCAATGGCCAGCGCCGCCGCTTCGGCAGCCCGGATCCGGGGGCTGACCAAGCGCTACGGGGGAGAACAGGTGGCGCTCGCCGACGTCGACCTCGAGCTTGCGCCCGGTGAGCTGCTCGGACTGCTCGGCCTCAACGGCGCCGGCAAGACGACCCTACTCCGGACCCTGTTTGGCCTGGTCGAAGCCGATTCGGGGTCGATCGAGCTGCTGGGCCGCAAGACCAGCCGGGGACGCCGACCAGCCCTCAGCGGGGTCGCGGGCTTTGTCGAGGACCCGAGGTTCTACTCCTACCTCTCGGGAGGGGCAAATCTCGAGCTCCTGGCTGAGCTCGATGACGGCGGCGGGGCAGGTATCGAGGATTGCACAGAGCCGAGTGGGACTCGGTCAGCGAGCTGCGGGGGGGGCCTGATGCCGATCCGAGACCGGCGATCAGGACCAGCGGCTCGCCATCCGGGTCGCCGTGGATCTGATAGCAGAGCCGGATCGGGCCCGGCAGGTCGGCGAAGCGATCCTCGACGCCGCTCATCGCAGCACGAGTTCGCCTTCTATCTGATCGGCGCCGGACCCCAACGGCTCGGCCGCGAAGAAGCGCATCGCGTCGTCCTCCAGGGAATCGGTCCGCAGGGCGCGGGCGTCCTGTGTGTAGCTCATCGGCACCGTCCACGGGGCCTCGGTGCCCTGCTTGGGCAGCACGTCGAGTGCCCGTAGAACGTATCCGGCCTTGAAGTCCAGCAGCGGCCGGCGCTGCATCCCACCCTCGGGCGCAACGGGCACGCAGGCGTCGTACCCGTGCAGATCGACGTGGCCGATCAGGCGGCAGAAGTACTCGCAGACGAGGTCGACCTTCAGCGTCCACGACGCGTTCGTGTAGCCGATCGCGTAGACGTAATTGGGCAGGCCGCTGAGCATCATCGCCTTGTAGGCGATCGTGTCGGGCAACGACACCGGGACGCCGTCCACAACGAACGCGATCCCGCCGAAGCCGAGGATGTTCAGGCCAGTCGCGGTCACCACGATGTCGGCTGCGAGCTCGCGCCCTGAAAGCAGCCGGATCCCGGTTTCGGTGAACGTGTCGATCCGGTCGGTGACAACCGACGCCGCGCCAGCGCGCAGGGTCCGGAAGAGATCGGCGTCGGGCACCGCGCACAGGCGCTGGTCCCATGGGTCATAGGTGGGGTTGAAGTGCACGTCGACGTCGCATCCCGACCCCTCCAGCTGCTTGGCGTTGACCGCGCGGATCAGACGGCGGACCAGTTTGGGGAAGCGCTGGCTGAGCACGAACAGGGCACGCTGAAGGAAGATGTTCTTGCGACGAATGATCGGGTAGGCGCGGTGCTCACCGAGCAGGCCGCGCAGGCGGTTGGCGAGCCTGTCCTCGGCTGGCACGGGCAGCACGTAGCTCGGCGAGCGCTGCAGCATGGTGACGTGCTCGGCCTCGGAGGCGAGCGCGGGCACCAGTGTGACCGCCGTCGCGCCGCTGCCAATCACCACGACGCGCTTGCCGGCGTAGTCGAGATCCTCGGGCCAGTGCTGCGGGTGGATGACCTGGCCGGCGAAGCGATCCAGTCCGGGCAGCTCGGGGGTATAACCCTGGTCATAGCGGTAGTAGCCGCTGGCACAGAACAGCCACTGTGTGGTGACCACGACCGTCTCGCCGTCGTGCTCGGCCTCCACGGTCCAGCGTGCGTCGGCGCTTGACCACTCCGCGCGCTGCACGCGGTAGCCGTAGCGGATGTGGGAGTCGATCCCGTTCTCGGTCGCCGTTTCGCGGATGTAGTCGCGGATTGCGTCGCCGTCGGCGATCGCCTCGTCGGCCGTCCAGGGCTTGAACGCGTAGCCGAAGGTATGCAGGTCGGAGTCCGAGCGGATGCCGGGGTAGCGGAACAGGTCCCAGGTGCCGCCAAGATCGCCGCGGGCCTCGAGAATCACGTAGCGCTTGCCCGGGTGCGCGGCCTGCAGGTGGTACGCGGCGCCGATTCCGGAGACGCCGGCGCCGACGATCAGCACATCGAGATGTTCGGTGGCGACGGAGGCGGTGACGGTCATGATCACATGATCCTCTGACTTGACCCCGATCCCAGGGGAAAGGTGCACCAATCAAAGGCTGCAATTGGTGCAAGGTGCACACCCGATAGGGTGGCGGTCGTGACCTGGAACCCTCCGTCCCCCCGCATCGCGGAGCTGATCCGGGAGGGCGCGACGCTCGCCCTCAGCGCACCACCCGAGTGGCTGGACGAGCTCGACGAGGTCACCCTTCAGCGCGAGGAGCTGCCCGGCGTCAACGAGGATCCAGTCCTGCGGGCGGCGGTCAAGCGGACCAACCGGGCCAACCTCGCCCATTGGGCGCAGGCCAACATCCACGACCCTGGGGCGCCGGTGCCCGCCAACCTCGGCCCCGAGCCGCTCGGCATCGCCCGCGATCTCGTCCGTCGCGGCCTGGACGACACCGCCCTGCACTCCTACCGGATCGGCCAGAACGTCGCCTGGCGCTACTGGATGCAGCTGGCCTTCGAGCTCACCGACGATCCCCACGAACTGCGTGAGCTGCTGGACCTCACCGCCCGATCGATCTCGGACTTCATCGACGCGATGATCGACGGCATCTCGGCCCAGATGCGGCTCGAGCGTGAGCAGCTCACGCGGGGTACCCACGCCGATCGCCGGGAGGTCGTCGCCCTGATCATCGATGGCGCGCCAATCACCCGCGAGCGGGCGAGCACCCGCCTGGGCTACGACCTCGATCTGACCCACACGGCGGCGGTCGTCTGGACCGAGGACCCCGAACCTGACCGGACCGCTCTGGAGGCCGCCGCCCACGCGTTTACAACCGCCGCCCACGCGCCGCGCGCGCTGACCGTCGTCGCCGGCGCCTCGACCCTGTGGGTGTGGGCACCGGGGACAGACGCGATCGACCTTCCTGCCCTGGGTGAGTCGCTGCAGCGCATCGACCGGGTTCACGTCGCGGTCGGTCCCAGCGCGCCAGGGATCGAGGGCTTCCGGCGCAGTCACCTGGATGCGATCGCCACCCAGCACCTGCTCGCCCGGATGGAATCCCGACTGCGGCTGGCGACCTACGACGCCGTGCAGCTGGTTGCGCTGGTCACTCAGGATCAGCCCCGCGCCGACCAATTCGTCCGCGAAACCCTGGGGGCGCTGGAGACCGCGTCCGAGGAGCTGCGCACGACCGTTCTGACCTTCATCAACACGCAGTGCAACGCGGCCCAGACCGCCAAGCAGCTGTTCGCGCATCGCAACTCGATCGTCCGGCGTCTGGCCCGGGCCGACGAGCTGCTGCCGCGTCCGATCAGCGACAACGCCGTCCAGATCGCGGTGGCGCTGGAGATCGTGCGCTGGCGCGGCAGCTGAGGGTGCGTCCTTTCTGGCCGCCTACCGCGCGCGCTGATCCGGACCGCCCGCTCGCCGCGCGGGCAGGACCAAGCAGTCGCGTTACGGTCTGCGAGCTGCCTGCCAATACGTGTATCTGAGGCGAACCGGCGAGTCGGATGCAGAGCTGCTCGGGCGCGTGCCCGCGGCCGACGCCGTCGCGGCGCTCTATAGGCGGCACGTCAGCGCCGTCTTTCGGTTCGCCATCCGCCGCTGCCGTGATCCCGAGGACGTCGCCGATCTTGTCTCCACGGTGTCTGTGGAGATGTATGCCGCTGGCTGGGAGCTATGACGCGAGGCGCGGCGATGCGCGGGGGTGGCTGCTCGGCATCGCCGCGAACTGCCTCACGGCGCAGCATCGGTCCGGCTACCGACGCCAGGACCTTCTCGAGCGGCTCGCCTCGGTGCCCGAGTTCCGCGGTGACGAGCACGAGCGCGTCGAGGCGATGCTCGACGCCACCCGCGCGGCGCCGGCGGTCGAGCGGGCGCTCGC
>JALYTU010000335.1 GCA_030854125.1 Actinomycetota bacterium
TACCCGCGGGTGGCGGAGAAGTGGGCGGCGCTCGGTCCGCTGCTTGAGGAGCTCGGCAGTCAGGTCAAGGGCGCGAGCTGGAAGCCGCTTGAGGAGATCGCCTGGTTGCGGTCAAAGAACGGGGTGGTGCGCGGCGGGGTGGCTGACGGGCGGCCGTCGCTGGAGCGCGTGGAGCAGGCGTGCGAGGCGATCCTGGCGCTGTCGGGGACGACGAACGGGCGTCTCGCGGTCGAGGGGTTTCGCTCGATGGAGGCGCGTACCGGCGTCAAGCTGGCCGATCTGGCCGGGCCGCGCTCGGGGGATCGAATCACCTTCCAGGACACGCAGGTGCAGCCGCGGATGGTGATCACCTCGCCGGAGTGGTCAGGGATCGAGGCCGAAGGCCGCCGCTATGCGCCGTTTACGACCAACGTCGAGCGTGAGAAGCCGTGGCACACGCTGTCCGGCCGTCAGCATTTCTACCTTGATCATCAGTGGATGCTCGAGCTGGGCGAGGGGCTGCCGGTGTTTCGCCCGCCGCTTCATCACCGGGCGATCTTCGGCGACCAGGGCGCCCAGGATGGCTCGGGCCGGCTGGAGCTGACGTTGCGCTACCTGACGCCGCATTCGAAGTGGTCAATCCATTCCGAGTATCAGGACAACCTGCACATGCTGACGCTGTTTCGCGGCGGCGGGATGCTGTGGGTCAGCCGCGAGGACGCCGAAGCCTTGGAGATCCGCGACAACGACTGGGTGGAGGCGTATAACCGCAACGGCGTCGTCGCCTGCCGCGCGACGGTCTCACACCGCATCCCGCAGGGGACGTGCCTGATGTACCACGCCAAGGACCGCCACCTCAACGTCCCCCTGACCGAGCTTCACGGAAAGCGCGGCGGGACCGACAACTCGCTGACGCGGATCGTGATGAAACCCACGCACTTCATCGGCGGCTACGCCCAGCTGTCGTTCGGGTTCAACTACTACGGGCCGACCGGCTCCCAGCGCGACGAGGTCACCGTGCTGCGCAAACGTCAATCGGAGGTGAGCTTCGAATGAAGATCAAGGCGCAGGTCGGAATGGTGATGAACCTTGACAAGTGCATCGGTTGCCACACCTGCAGCGTGACCTGCAAGCAGGTGTGGACCAACCGCCCCGGCGCCGAGTACATGTGGTTCAACGACGTCGAGACCAAGCCCGGTCTCGGCTACCCCAAGCGCTGGGAGGACAACGAGCACTGGCAGGGCGGTTGGGATCTCGATCGCAAGGGCCGGCTGCGGCTCAAGGCCGGCGGACGGATAAAGAAGCTCTTGACGATCTTCCACAACCCGGATCTGCCGACGATCGATGACTACTACGAGCCATGGAGCTATGACTACGAGAAGCTGATCACCGCACCGCTGTCCAAGCACGACCCGGTCGCGCGCGCGAAGTCGCAGCTGACCGGGCGCAAGATGGACAAGATCGAGTGGGGTCCGAACTGGGATGACAACCTCGCGGGCGCCCCCGAGCGGATGCATCAGGACCCGCTGATGGATGGCCTGCAGGCCGAGGTGCAGG
The DNA here is from genome assembly GCA_030854125.1 of Actinomycetota bacterium. GTDB lineage: Bacteria > Actinomycetota > Thermoleophilia > Solirubrobacterales > Solirubrobacteraceae > Palsa-465. The sequence continues at coordinate 1,537 of JALYTU010000335.1, forward strand.
CCGAGTATGAGCAGGCGTTCATGTTCTACCTGCCGCGGATCTGCGAGCACTGCCTGAACCCCTCGTGCGTGGCTTCGTGCCCGTCGGGGGCGATGTACAAGCGCGAGGAGGACGGGATCGTGCTGGTCGATCAGGCCAAGTGCCGCGGCTGGCGCTTCTGCGTCTCGGGCTGCCCGTATAAGAAGGTGTACTTCAACCACCGCACCGGCAAGGCCGAGAAGTGCACGCTGTGCTACCCGCGGATCGAGACCGGCCAGCCGACGATCTGCTCTGAGACGTGCGTGGGGCGGATCCGCTACATCGGCCTGGTCCTGTATGACGCAGATCGTGTCGAGGCGGCGGCGTCGACCCCGGACCCGCAGGGTCTGCTCGAAGCCCAGCGCGAGGTGTTCGTCGATCCCGAGGACCCCGCGATCCGCGAGCAGGCCATGCGTGACGGGATTCCCGAGGACTGGATCGATGCCGCGCGGCGCTCCCCGGTGTACCTGCTCGCGCACCGCTACCGGGTGGCGTTGCCGCTGCACCCCGAGTACCGGACGCTGCCGATGGTGTGGTACGTGCCGCCGCTCTCGCCGATCCGCAAGAGCCTCGAGCAGGACGGCTATGAGGCCGACCCCGACCAGGTGTTCCCGGCAATCGATGCGATGCGGATCCCCGTCGAGTACCTGGCCAATCTGCTCAGCGCCGGCGACGCCGAGGTGATCCGCGACGTGCTGCGCCGTCTGGCCGCGATGCGCGGCCACATGCGCAAGCGCGAGGTGCTCGGCGAGCACGACGACGCGATGGCCGCCGCGGTTGGGATGAGCGTTGCCGACATCGAGGACATGTACCGGCTGCTGGCGATCGCCAAGTACGAGGACCGCTACGTGATCCCCCCAGCCCACACCGAGCTGGCCGACCGGCTGATGGAGAAGGTCGGCGCCTGCGGGCTTGACTTCGAGGGCGGCCCGGGCAACTGCGGCGCGATCACCGACCCCGCCGCGCAGCTCCTCAATGCCGCGGCGGACCAAGAGCCGTTCATGCTTACCCAGGAGCCGGTCGAGCTCGACATCGTCAAGATGGCCGGCGAGCGACGCGACGGCGACGATGCGGCAGCAAGCTGATGCGTGGGGGCCGCAGCGGCCACGCCGACCGTGCGAGGACCTACAAGCTGTGCTCGCTCGCGCTGCAATACCCCGACCCGGAGCTGCTCGCCGCTCGCGCGGAGCTGGCCGCCGCCTGCGCAAAGCTGCCCCAGGCCGAAGCGGCTCGTGCGCTCGGTCGCTTCTTTGCCTGGTGGGTGCAGACGCCGGAGCTCGAGCTCGCCCAGCACTACGTGCAGACCTTTGACCTGCACAAGCGCTCCGCGCTCTATCTGACCTTCTACTCGCTCGGCGACAAGCGCGAGCGCGGGCTCGCGCTGCTAAGACTGAAGAAGCTCTACCGCGCCGCCGGCCTGCCGCTCGAGGGCTCAGAGCTGCCCGACTACCTGCCGGCGATGCTCGAGTTCGCCGCCGCTGCGGAGCCTGGGCAGGGCGATCTCGTGCTGCGCGAGCATCGCGCCTCGCTTGAGCTCGTCCGCGTCTCCCTCCACGAACAGCAAAGCCCGTACGCCTACGTGCTGGACGCTGTCGGCGAGCTGGCTGGCCAGCTGTCGGCGGGCGAGCGGCTAAGCCTCGACCGGCTGATCGCGCAGGGACCGCCGCAAGAGCTCGTCGGGCTCGAGCCGTTCGCACCACCCGAGGTCATGCCTGACACGGGAGCGCGACGATGAGCGCCGGAGCGATCCTGCTGTGGATCGTGCTGCCCTACGTGTCGGTGACGATCTTCGTAGCCGGTCACGTGTGGCGCTACCGCCACGACCAGTTCGGCTGGACGTCACGCTCGACGCAGCTGCTCGAGAGCCGGCTGCTGAAATGGGGCAGCCCCATGTTTCACTACGGTGCGATCGCGGCGATCGGCGGGCACGTGCTCGGCATCCTGATCCCGGCGAGCGCGACACGCGCGGTCGGGGTCTCTGAGCACTCCTACCACCTTCTGTCAGCGATCGCCGGCACCCCCGCCGGCGTGGTGTGCATCGCCGGCCTGGCGATCCTCATCTACCGCCGCGCGACCGTGCGGCGCGTCGCGGTCACCACCTCGTGGCTTGACCTCCTCGCCTACACGCTGCTCGCGCTGGTCATCGGCCTGGGTATCGGCGAGACGCTCACTCATAGTGCGTTCGGCGGCGGCCCCAACGGTTATGACTATCGCTCGAGCGTCGCCATCTGGTTTCGCAGCCTGATCATCTTCGACCCGAGCACCCGGGCGATGACCTCGGCGCCGCTGATCTACCAGGTGCACGCGACCAGCGCCTGGCTGCTGTACGCGCTGTGGCCGTTCAGCCGCCTTGTGCACGTGTGGAGCATCCCCTGGCAGTACATCGGACGCCCCTACATTCTCTACCGACGGCGCTACTCCACCGTGCGCTGATGGCCAGCTGGCGCCCAGCCGCGGGCGTGGTCAAGCGCACGCTCGACGCAATCCCTCCCGCCTCTGGGGCGGTGGTGATGGGCACCGGGATCGTCTCGATCGCACTGTCGCTCGACGGCCACGAGACGATCTCGCGCGTCCTGCTGATCCTCGACGCCATCGTCTGGCTGGCGCTCGCCGTGCTTCTCCCCGCGCGGGCCACGCGCGACCGTGAGCGCTTTCTGACCGACGTGCGTACCCCAGCGGCGCTGACCTCGGTCGCCGGCACGGCCGTGCTCGGCACACGCCTCGCTATTCTCGGCTGGCAATGGGCGGGCGTCGCGTTGCTGGTGATCGCG
>JALYTU010000336.1 GCA_030854125.1 Actinomycetota bacterium
GCCCCAGCGTGGCCGCGGAGCCGGCGCCCGGCGGGCGGGCCACGCGGACCGCGCCGGACCACAGCCCTTGCTGATAAGGGATCCGCAGCGCGCCGGCCAGCTGCCACCAGAGGTCGATGACCCGCGGCCGCCCATCGACCGGCGCTCCACCCAGGCCGATATCGCGCTTGTAGGCGATCGCCGAACGTCCCTGCCAGGTGATCCGGAGCGGCGTCATGTAGGCCAGACCGCCCATCGCCGTGGCCGTCTGAAAGGTCGTCCCGCCGAGCTCGGCGTAGCTGTCGGGATGCGCGAGCAGCCCCGCTCCAGAGGCCCCGACGGTTCCGCTCGTCCGATCCCCGGGGCCGCCATATTCGGTTGCACCGACCACGGCTCCCGTGGCCGGCGGCCCGAGCACGATCGGACCCGGCCCAGGGCCGCCGCCGGTCTCGACCGCACCTCCGCACTGTCCGGGCGCGCCGGAACCCATCACGGCCACCACCAGCACCGCGATGATCCCGACGGCGGTCACGCAGACCATCCCACCCCCTGCCAACACCGCGATCATCAGCGTGCTGGTGCGGGGGTGCCGAGCGCCGGCGGACATCGCGCGACCGTAGAACCGGCAGCCCGCGGAGTGGGGCGATTGGCACGAAACCGTTGCAGTGCTACCGGCCGAGACCGCATCGAGACCGCACGCAATCTCGCTAACGTTCAGCGGCTATGGCCCGCATCCTGGATGTCGAAAGCGCGCTTTTGCTGCTCGAGCTCGAGCCGCCGTTCGATCAGCGAACGGTCCAGCTGGCCCGGCGGCGGATGGCCAAGGTCTGGCATCCGGATATCGCTCCGCCCGGCCGCCAGCACGAGCACCAGCGCCATCTGCAGGCGATCAACGAGGCCGCGGATCAGCTCGAGCGCCTGGCCGAGACATCGCGGGGCGGACGGGTCACTCGAAACGCCGTCAAGGTCTCGGCCGCGGCCACGCGCAAGGCGCGCGAGGAGGCGGGGCGGCGGGCCTACGAGGAGGAGCAACGCGCCCGCACAGCAGCCGCTGACCGGGCCAAGCATGATCCCTTCGGATCCCGGGTGCCGGACCACTCGGTCGTGCACCGCTACGCGCGCTGCCTGTCCTATCCGGAGTGGGGCGTCGGCACCGTCTCGGGCATCTACTTCTCCGGCGACGGCGACGACGTCCAGCAGTGGGCGCGCGTGATGTTCGCGCCCGGCGTGCGCACGGTCCCGGCCGGGTCACTGCAGTTCGTGGACTTCTCCACGCCCGACGCGGCCGCCGATCGCGTCCAGCGGTTCCTGACCGCCGCCCAGCACGCACTGGCCGAGGAGAAGCCGGCCCTCGCCGCCCGGCGGCTCGTGTACGCGCGGGATGCCGAACCCGGCAATCCCGTTGTGCTGCGCCTGCTGACGGTCGCCTTCTGGCAGGCCCGCAACCTCCCGGCCGCGGCCCGCACGGTGCGCGACTGGTCACGCGCCGAATCCGACCGCCCGACGCCCGAGCGCTTCGCGTCACGCATCTACGAGGACATGGGTGCACTGGACCTCGCCGCCGAAGCGGCGACGCGTGCCGCGCAACGCGCCCCGGCCGACGCCTCCGCCTGGGAGCGGCTCGGCCGCCTGCGGTTGCGATTGATGGACCGCGAGGGGGCGATCGAGGCGCTCGAACGCGCGCGTCTCGCGGGCCCATCGCTCGAGGGCCTGCTGGACCTTGCCCTCGCCTATCACCTCGCCGGCGACGTCGGAGCCGAGGTGTCGATCGCGGAGGCGGCGACCGTGATCGATCCGGGGTCGCTGCCCGCCTGGTCGACCTATGCCCACGCGCTGGCCAGGACCGATCGGCTCGCCGAGTGCGAGCAGGCCTGCCGCACCGCGCTGGCCCTCGGGGCCGACGCCGAGGTCGCCGACCTGCTGGACCGCGTCACTGCGGCGACGCCTCGCGGGCTGTCGGCGCGTAGCGCCGCCTAATCAGCCGTGGCGGTGCCGCCGGGGCGGCGGCTGACCACCACCAGCGAGTCGAGCTCCTCGCTGATCCGCCACTGCGCCGCCACCTCACCGCGATCGCGAAAGAGCGCGTTCACGACCGACGTGGGGCCGGCGCTGCCGTGTCCCCCGGGCACGCCGTCCCGGGCGTCGTGGAAGGCGACTGCGCCGTCGGCTGAGAGGTGCCGGCTCCAGACCTCGAAGTCCTCGCGACAGCCGGGCGGACTGTGGTCACCGTCGATGAACACGAGGTCGACCTCGATTCCGGACCAGGCCCGTCCGGCGTCCTGGCTGCGGGCGATCTGCCAGTGGACCGAGGGACCCCCCCGACCGTCGGGACCACCGTGCCGGACGGCCCGGGCGACCGCCCGGCGCGTCGCGCCCTCCACCGGCCGCGCATCGGGCGGCAGTGCCCAGCCGGTGGCATCGACGAACGGATCGATCAGATGCAACTCGGACTCCGGCCCGAGAACCGAGCAGAGCACGATCGCCGACGAGCCCTCGTAGACCCCGAGCTCGACCACCCGGCGCCGGCCGCGAGCCAGGCGAGCGATGGTCCGCGCCTCGGCCGGCGAGTGCATCGTCCGGGGTGGGATCAGCCCGGATGCAAGCGCAAGCGCCCGCAACCGCGGGGAATCGCGGGCGCGGTCCGGGGCGAGACGCCGCAGCGCCTTTGGGACCAGCACTAGCGGGTCTCTTCGGTGACCCAGTCCTCGACCTGCTCGAGCACCCCGAGCAGCTCACCGACCCGGCAGACGAGCAGGCGCTCCTCCTCGACCTCCACCCAGGCGCCGGCGGAGGCCGGAAACACGACGTGGTCGCCGGCCTTGACCGGCATCCGCACGCCGACGTGATCCCACCAGTCCAGACCCGGCCCCACCGCGAGGACGATTCCCTGCTGCGGCGGGGGTTCGTCGGAGCCCGGCGGGACGAGCAGACCCGAACGGCGGATGCGGTCGGGGTCGAGCTCCTTGATGACGACACGGTCGAACAGGGGTTTAAGCTGGCTGCGCACGTCGACTGATCATAAGTGCGCTCGGTGCGGACCCGCGTCCGCCTGGCAACCGGAGCGATGGCTAGGCTCCCGCCCCATGCGCCTCATGGTCGCCCGCTGTGCCATCGATTACTCCGGCCGGCTCACCACCCGCCTCGCCGAAGCCACCCGGCTGCTGATGATCAAGGCCGACGGAACCTTCATGGTCTTCGCCGACCACGGCAGCCAGAGCGTCAAGCCGCTGAACTGGATGACCCCGCCGACCGTGATCGAGGAGATCGGAACCCCGCCCACCCGGCTGCTCGTCCGCAAGCACGCCTCCGGCGGCGATGAGCGGCTGGAGATCTCGATCGCCGAGGTGCTCTCGGACGTCTCGCACGAGATGGGCTCGCCGGCCGCCGACGAGGCGCTGGCCAAGGACGGAGTCGAGGCCCATCTGCAGGAGCTGCTGGCCGCCGCGCCGCAGTGGTGCGGCGAGGGACTGCGGCTGGTGCGTCGCGAATGGCCGACCGACATCGGCCCGGTCGACCTCATGTGCCGCGACGAGGACGACGCCTGGGTGGCGGTGGAGATCAAGCGCGTGGCCGGGATTGACGCGGTCGAGCAGCTGAGCCGCTACCTGACGCGGATCCAGCTGGATCCCGCCTTTGGCGACTGCCGTGGGGTGCTGGCGGCGCAGGTGATCAAGCCCCAGGCGCGGGTGCTCGCCGAGGCCCGCGGCATCGCCTGCGTCGAAGTCGACCTTGCGGTGCTGCGCGGCGAGCGCGAGCCCGAACTGCGACTGTTCGCGGCCTGACCGTCAGCTACGAAGGGAGCGAGGATGCCCGAGTCCGAGGCCGTCCTCACCGAGCCCCGCGAAGGGGTTCTGGTGATCACCATCAATCGTCCCGACCAGCGCAACGCGGTCAACGCCGCCGTGGCGCAGGGGATCGCCGACGCACTGGACCGCCTCGACGACGACGACGGGCTCGCGCTCGGCGTACTCACCGGCGCGGGCAAGGGCTTCTGCGCCGGCATGGACCTCAAGGCGTTCGTGGCCGGCGAGTCCCCGCACGTCGCGGGCCGGGGCTTTGCCGGCATCACCCGCCGCGCGGCCGTCAAGCCGCTGATCGCGGCGATCGAGGGCTTCGCGGTGGCCGGCGGGCTGGAGGTGGCGCTGGCGTGTGACCTGATCGTCGCCGCCCGCGGGGCCAAGCTCGGGATCCCCGAGGCCAAGCGGTCGCTGGTCGCGGCCGGCGGCGCACTGCTGCGGCTGCCACGCGTGCTGCCTCGCGGAATCGCGATGGAGATGGCGTTGACCGGCGATCCAATCACCGCCGAGCGCGGGTACGAGCTCGGGCTGGTCAATCGC
>JALYTU010000337.1 GCA_030854125.1 Actinomycetota bacterium
GCTGCAGGAAGCGGACGTTCTCGACGCCGACGCGATCGAGCAGATCAAGATCAAGGCCTCAGACGTGGTCGCCGAGGCGGTCCAGTTCGCCGACTCGAGCGAGCAGCCGTCAGACGACCAGCTCTACGTCGACGTGTACGCGGGCGACGACGAGTATCTGGGGAGGGACTGATGGCCGAAACGAAGACTTACCGCGATGCCCTGAAGGAAGCGATGGTCCACGAGCTTGATCGCGACGAGCGCGTCGTGCTGATGGGCGAGGACATCGGCGTTTATGGCGGCACCCATCTCATCACCGCCGGCCTGTACGAGAAGTACGGCGCCCGGCGGGTGATCGACACCCCGATCAGCGAGGGCGGGTTCACAGGAGCGGCGATCGGCATGGCGATGATGGGCATGCGCCCGATCGTCGAGATGATGACCTGGAACTTCTCGTTCCTAGCGGCCGACCAGATCATCCAGAACGCCGCCAAGGTGCGCTACTTCTCCGGCGGCCAGGTCAAGGTGCCGCTGGTGATCCGCGGGCCCAATGGCGGAGGCGTGCAGCTCTCCGCCCAGCACACGCACTCCCTGGAGTCCTTCTACGGGCACTTCCCGGGCTTGAAGGTCGTCGCCCCGGTTACGCCCAACGATGCCAAGGGCATGATGCTCACGGCCGTCCGCGATGACAACTGCGTAATCTTCCTCGAGGCCGGCGCGCTTTACGGCACCAAGGGCGAGGTGCAGGAGGGCGATAACCCGGTCCCGTTCGGCAAGGCGCGCATCGCCCGCGAGGGCGCCGACGTTACGCTCATCTCCTACGGTCGGCAGATCCCGCTCTGCTTGCACGCCGCGGAAACGCTCGCCGCGGACGGGATCGAGGCCGAGGTCATCGACCTGCGCAGCCTGCGCCCGCTCGACGAGGACGCGATCGTCGAGTCTGTCGAGAAGACCCACCGGGCGGTGGCTGTGCAGGAGCAGTGGCGGTGGTTCGGGGTGGCCAGCGAGGTGGCGGCGATCATCCAGGACAGGGCGTTTGACTACCTCGATGCGCCCGTGCAACGGGTTAGCGGAGCCGAGGTTCCCGCGCCCTACGCCCGCAACCTCGAGCTTGCGGCTTTCCCCAGCGAGCGCCAGGTGGTGGAGGCCGCGCGCCGGGTTCTCTACAAGGAGAGGACGTAACCGTGCCCGAGGTGATCATGCCCAAGATGGGCGACGGGATGGAGGGGGGCACCATCGTTACGTGGATCAAGAGTGAGGGCGACGAGGTCGAGGTCGGCGACGTCATCGCCGAGATCGAGACCGACAAGGCCACGGTGGAGGTCAAGGCCGAGGACGCCGGGGTCCTGCGCGAGATCATCGCCGGCGAGGGCGACGACATACCCGTGGGCGAGGCGATCGCGGTAATCATTGGCGAGGGCGAGGAGGCGCCGGCGCGCGCGCAGCCCCAGCAGACCGCTGGAGGCGACAACGACGAGGAGCCCGAGGCCGCCGCGACGGAGACCGAGGAAGAGGACGTGGAGCGCGAGCCGTCCGCGGCGCAGGCCCAGACCCGGCAAGACGAACAACGTCGGGTCCCGCCCGCCGACGGACGCGTCCGGGCCTCACCGATCGTCCGCCGCCTGGCGCGCGAGCACGACGTCGACCTCTCCCGCATCGACGGCACAGGCCCCGCGGGCCGGATCGTTGAGCGCGACGTTCGCGCGATCATGGAGGCCGGCGCGGGGCCCGTCCAAGAGGCGCCCGCGGACGCTCCCGCGCCCACCGGCGACCCGGGCACCGAGTTGCGGCCGCTATCGCGCATGCAGCGGGTCGTCGGCGAGCGGATGCAGCAGTCCTGGCGGGAGGCGCCCCACCACTACGCCACGGTCGAGGTCGAGGTCGACGAGCTGTTGGCCCTCCGCGCGCAGCTTAACGACGGCCTGCAGGACGAGGGGCTGAAGCTCTCGATCAACGACTTCGTGATGAAGGCGTGCGCGGTAGCGCTGCGCAAGTTCCCCAAGCTCAACTCGCACCTGACCTCCGACGGCATCGAGCTGCACGAGCGGGTGGACCTCGCCATGGCCGTCGCGCTGGATGACGGGCTGATCACTCCTGTTATCCGGGACGTGGCCAATCAGACCCTGTCGAACATCTCCACGACGGCGAAGCGGCTCGCGGCGCGGGCGCGCGAGGGCAAGCTCGAGCCCAGCGAGTACCAGGGAGGAACGTTCACCGTCTCCAACATGGGCATGTACGGAGTGGAGAGCTTCACGGCGATCGTCAATCCGCCGTCGGTGGCGATCGTCGCGGTGAGCAGCTTCGCCCGGCGTCCGGCCTTCGACGCGGAGGACAACGTGGTTCCCTGCACGACGATGAAGCTGACCGTCGGCTCGGACCACCGCGTCGTCAACGGGGCGGAGAACGCCCGCTACATCGTCGAGGTCAAGCGGCTGCTGGAGAGGCCGACCCTGCTCGCGGTCTGAGCAACGCATGGAAGGAGCGGACGTGGCGGACAAGTTCGATCTCGTGGTCATCGGCGGCGGGAACGGTGGGTACATCTCGGCGATCCGCGCGAGCCAGCTGGGGATGAGCGTGGCCCTAATCGAGCGGCGTCCGCACCTTGGCGGGACGTGCCTTAACCTGGGCTGCATCCCCACCAAGGCGCTCCTGCAGAGCGCCGCTCGGCTGCACGACGCGCGCAACGGCGCCGACTTCGGCGTCAACGCCGGCGAGGTCAAGCTCGACTACGCCCAGGCCATCAAGCGTAAGGACCAAGTGGTCGACCAGCTACGGCGTGGCGTGCAGGGGCTGATGAAGAAGAACAACGTGCGGGTGCTCACGGGAACCGGTAGCTTCGCCGGGCCCCAGACGGTCACGGTCAAAGGCGGCGACGGCGCCCACACCGAGCTCGAGGGGTCCCACGTGCTGATCGCCAGCGGCTCGGCCGTGAGCAGCCTGCCGGGCCTCGAGCTCGACGGCGAGCGGGTCATCTCCAGCGACGACGTGGTCACGAGCGCCAAGGACCCGCCGGAGTCGATCATCGTTCTCGGCAGCGGCGCGGTGGGCGTCGAGTTCGCGAGCATGTACGCCGACTTCGGCACCAATGTCACGCTGGTCGAGCTGATGGACCGCATCGTGCCGGCCGAGGACCCCGACGTCTCGGCCGAGCTGCGAAAGGCGTTTGAGCGGCGCGGCATCCGGGTCATAACGAGCGCCAAGGCCAACCCCTCGAGCCTCCAGAAAACCGACCACGGCGTACAGATCGAGGTCACAGACGAGGACGGCAAGCAGACGCTCGAGGCCGACGCTCTACTGGTCGCGGTGGGGCGCCGGACAGTCGTCGACGACCTCGACCTTGACGCCACCGGGGTCGAGGTCAACGACAGCGGGCAGATCCGCGTGGACGAGTTCTACCGCACCGCCGAACCCGGCATCTACGCGGCCGGTGACGTGATCGGCGGCTACTGGCTCGCCCACGCGGCAGCCCACGAGGGGATCGTCGCCGTCGAGCACATGGCCGGAAAGGATCCCCTGCCGATCGACCAGAACCTGATCCCGCGGGTGACGTTCTGCCGCCCCGAGATCGCATCCTTCGGGCTGACCAGGCGGCAAGCCGAGCAGCAGGGCCACAAGTTCAAGGAGTCGAAGTTCCCCTTCCGCGCCATCGGCAAGGCGCTGATCGAGGGCGACCCGGACGGCTTCTTCAAGATCGTCGCCGACGCGGAAACCGACCGCATCCTGGGCATGCACGCGATCGGCCCCCACGTCACCGACCTGATCGCCGAAGGCGTCTTCGCCAAGCTGGTGGAGGGCACCCCGCAGGAGCTGGGGATGAGCGTGCACGCCCACCCCACGCTGTCGGAGATCGTCGGCGAGGCCGCGATGGCGGTCGACGGAGTGGCGATCCACTACTGAACCGCCCCAGCGCGTGCGCGCGAGGCCCCAGCCGCGCAGCTTCCATGAGGCGAAGCGGTGACGTGGGAGCTACACGAGCCATACCGGCAATTCGTCTCTCATGTCCACGAGGACGTTGAGCGACCGGTTCTTCACCGCGGCAGGCACTGGGTTGCGGATTGATCGTCCGCATGATCTCCTCGCACGAGCTGAGCCGCGTCGCCACCGGCTTTGGGCGCCAACTACGCCGGGACGAAGGATTGGACAGCTCGACGGACTGACTCGGCTGTGCGAGTGAGCGCTGGTCACGCCACGTCAGGCCATGTCGGCTGGGCGACGTGCGACCCCGGTGGCCTCGGCCGCGCGCGCAACGGCTGCGGCCACAACCCTGACGACGTCGCGGTTGAACACGCTCGGGATGATGTACTCAGCGTCAAGTTCATCGTCGCTGACCACCCCG
>JALYTU010000338.1 GCA_030854125.1 Actinomycetota bacterium
GCCGAGGGGTAGACGGCGAGGGCGACGCGGGCGGCCTCGGCGGTCGGATCGGTGCCCGGCACCCGGGTGGTGTTCTTGGTCGCGAGCGTCGGGAAGCCGATCGACGGGGCGCCCTGGCCCACGCCCGAGTGAACATCGACGGTGACGGTGCTGCGGCCTTGGCGCAGGAGCTTGGTGCCCCCGCAGGCCGCCAGGCCAAGCGTCAGCGCGAGCCCGAGGAGCAGCAGCCGCGATCTCATTCGGCGGCACGTTAGAGCGTGCGCGGCACTCGGAGAGCCACCACGCAGGGGGCCGGGTCCACGGGCCGCTGCAATCGCGTGTGCACAGGCGCCGGATGCACGGATCGATGCACCGGCCGACCGACGCCCGCTCGGCTCGCTATATTGCCGCCACGCCTAATCCACGGGCCCGAACAACCGTGGAGCGGGGGACCCAAATCCCCATTGGGGCTAATTCTGCCGATCACCCGGCAGGAAGCGCAGGCTCTTTTCGCGCTCGCCCGACAGCTAACCCCGTCGGCCGACGAAAGAGAGACTGTGCGTTACCTAAGAATTCTGGTTCCCTTTCTGGCCTGCCTCGGCTTTGCCGGCGCGGCTCAGGCCGCTGCTCCGACCGGCGGCAGCGCCGGCGGTGCCACGCCCCCCACGAGCGGCGGCACGACCACGCTCGGAACCTCGACCGCCGGCACCGGCGGTGCCGGCGTCGGCGCTCCGCATACGCCTCCTTCGACTCCGGCGCATCCGACGGTGCCCGGCGCCACCGCCAAGATCATCAAGGGCATCGCCTACGCCCCCGCCTTCGCGCCCAAGCAGGTGCAGGAGATCATCTGGGCCGGCAATCAGATTCGCCGCAAGCCCTACATCTTCGGCGGTGGCCACGGTGTCTGGCGAGACGCCGGCTACGACTGCTCAGGCTCGGTGTCCTATGTCCTGCACGCCGCCGGGCTGATCAAGACCTCGATGGACTCCAGCCAGTTCGAGAACTGGGGCGACAGCGGGCTCGGCCAGTGGGTGACCGTCTTTGCCAACCCCGGACACGCCTTCCTCGAGGTCGCCGGTATTCGCATGGACACCTCATCGGAGGGCGACCGCACACCGGTTCCGGGCACGGGTCCGCGCTGGCACTCGCTGCTGCGTTCCACCGGGGCCTTCCAGTCCCGGCATCCGACCGGCTTCTAGCTCTCAGGTTCCGAGGTCGGACTGGTGCGCGAGCATCTGCTTGCGCTCCGCCAGCCGATTTGAGCGGCGCAGTTCGGCCTGACTCGCGCGGCGCTGCTCCTCGGCGCTGACCGCCAGCGGAGCGGGGACCGGCGTCGGCTGGCCCTGCTCATCGAGCGCGACCATGGTCAGGTAGGCGGTGTTGGTGTGACGCGTGCGACCGTCGATCGGCGTCTCGGCCTCGACCCGGACCCCGACCTCCATCGACGTCCGCCAGGCGGCGTTGACCGACGCCCGGAAGGTGACCAGCTCCCCGACCGAGATCGGCACCCGGAAGTCCATCCGGTCGATACTCACCGTCACCACCCGCCGGCGGGCGTATTTCATCGCCGCCAGCCCGGCGGCCTCGTCGACGAGCTTCATGATCGTTCCGCCGTGGATGCTGCCGGCGCCGTTGGCGTCGGTCACGCCCATCCAGTGGGCGAGGACCGAACGGGAGTCGGCGACGGGCTTGGCCTGCACGGCGGGCATCGTAGTCACTGAGCAGCCCGATACCCTTGGAGGGCCAGTCCAGCCACCGCCCAAGGAGGATGCGATGCCGGGCCTTTCCGGGCGCATGTCAGTCGTCGTCAAAGCGAAGATCTCCAAGTTGCTCGACCGTGCCGAGGATCCCTCGGAGACTCTCGAGTACAGCTACCAGAAACAGATCGAGCTGCTTCAGAACGTCAAGAAGGGAATCGCGGACGTGGTCACGTCCAAGAAGCGTCTGCAGCTTCAGGAGGAGAAGCTCCAGCAGCAGGTCGTCAAGCTCGACACCCAGGCCCGTCAGGCGCTGTCCGCGGGCAACGAGGAGTTGGCGCGGACCGCTCTGGAACGCAAGAACGTCGCCCAGACCGAGCTTCAGTCACTTGACTCGCAGGTCGCCCAGCTCGAGCAGCAGCAGGAGCAGATGACCGCTTCAGAGCAGAAGCTGCGGACCAAGATCGAGCAGTTCCGCTCCAAGAAGGAGGTCATCAAGGCCCAGTACTCCGCCGCCGAGGCGCAGGTCCGGATCTCGGAGGCCGCGACCGGCATGGGCGAGGAGATGGCCGACGTCGGCCTGGCCATGCAGCGCGCGCTGGATAAGACCGAGAACATGAAGGCTCGTGCGGATGCGGTCCAGGAGCTCGAGGCGTCGGGCACGTTCGAGGACCTGACGGCTCTCGGTTCCGGTGACGATGACATCGATCGCCAGCTCAAGCAGCTCTCGACCACCAGCGAGGTCGACACCGACCTCGAGAAGATGAAGGCCGAGCTCGGGGTCGGTGCCAGCAAGGGCGAGCTCGGTTCCGGGGCATCCGGCACCAACACCGCGCCACCAGCGGATACGGCCGGCACCAGCGCCGCGCCGCCCGACAGCGCCGGTCAGGGCTGACCGCGATGATCGTCCGGATCTCCACCGAGGGTCAGTACGAGGTCTCCGAGGCGGACACTGCGGGCTTGAACGAACTCGACAACGCCGCCGTGTCGGCCTGCGAGACCGCGGACGAGGCCTGCTTTCGCGAGGTGTTCGGCCGCCTGCTGGACTATGTGCGCACCCATGGGACGCGCGTCTCCGACGACGAGCTGACCGGCTCGGACATCATCCTGCCGCCGCCCGACGTCACCCTGGAGGAGGCGCAGACCGAGTTTCAGGGTGAGGGCCTGATCCCCGGCTGATCAGGCCCCGCCGTCAGATCAGGTGGTCGGAACGGCCGGTGCGTCTCGGTGGATCCACTGTGAGCGCGCGGGGATCTTGCTGCGATCGCACCGGTCCGCGTAGGCCTGGGCGATCTCGGTGACCTCGGAGAGCAGGTCGTCCTGGAGCGTGATCGGCTGCAGTCCGAGCTCGAGCAAGTGGTCGTTGGCCACGAACAGGTCGTTCTCGGCCGCTTCCTTGCGGGGGTTATCGACGTAGTCGATCTCGGCGCCGGTCATGCCGCTCACCAGCTTGGCCAGGTCACGGACGCGATGGGTCTCGGTCATCTGGTTGAAGACCTGGACGCGCTCGCCCTTCTCCGGCGGGTGCTCGATCGCCAGCTGGATGCAGCGCACGGTGTCCTGGATGTGGATGAAGGCACGCGTCTGGCCGCCGGTGCCGTGCACGGTGAGCGGGTAGCCGACCGCGGCCTGCATGAGGAAGCGGTTGAGCACGGTGCCGTAGTCGCCGTCGTAGTCAAAGCGGTTGATGAGCCGCTCGTCGAGTCGGGTCTCGGTCGTCTGGGTGCCCCACACAATGCCCTGGTGCAGATCGGTGACCCGGGTTCCGTCATTCTTGTTGTAGAAGGCGAACAGCAACTGGTCCTGGGTCTTGGTCATGTGGTAGACGCTGCCCGGGTTGACCGGATACAGGATCTCCTGCTCGATCTCGTCGCCCTCGTCGGTGTCGATCTTGACCCGCAGGTAACCCTCGGGGATCTTGATCCCGGCGGTCCCGTAGCCGTAGACACCCATCGTGCCGAGGTGGACGACGTGGGCGTCGGACCCGGCCTCGACCAGCGCGGCCAACAGGTTGTGGGTCGCGTTGACGTTGTTAAAGACGGTGTAGCGCTTGTGCCAGGAGCTCTTCATCGAGTAGGGAGCGGCTCGCTGCTCGGCGAAATGCACGATCGCGTCGGGCTGCCAGTCGACGATCAGATCCAGCATCACCCGGTAGTTCTCGGCGACATCGAAGCGGTGGAAGGGGATCTCGTTCCCGGTGAGCTCGCGCCAGGCCTCCAGGCGCGTGCCGATCGGCTTGATCGGGGTCAGCGAATCAGCCTCGAGCTCGACGTCGGCGTTGCGACGCGCGAGATTGTCGACGATGGCTACCTCGTGGCCGCAGGCCGAGAGGTGCAGCGAAGTCGGCCAACCGCAGAAGCCGTCTCCGCCGAGAATGAGAATACGCAAGGTATCTCCTTGTCTTGGTCCGTTGCGAGCGGCTCGCGCAAGCCGACGCAGACTGATGCTTGCAACGTGGACTCAGTAGTCCCGGGGCGCGAGTCCGAGACGGCTGAGAGTAGCGTACGGGCGGGCATCTGGCCGGGCGGGGCCGGGGCGGGCGCCCTCGGTGGGTCAGTCGCTCGACAGGCGCGCGAGAACCGCATGGACCGCGGACGCCGCTCGCTCCCAGGTGAACGACGCCGCGCGGGTCAGCCC
>JALYTU010000339.1 GCA_030854125.1 Actinomycetota bacterium
TCGCCTGGCAGTCGCAGTCCGAGTCGCCGTGGCTGGCCTTCGTGGTCATGCTCCACGTCGGCAGCGCGATCGGCCTGCTCATCTACTTCTGGCGCGATTGGGTGAAGATCATCCGCGCCTTCTTCGGCACGCTGAGCAGGCGCAGGATCGAGACCCCGGACGAGCGCCTGGCCTGGCTGATCGTCTGCGCGACGATCCCGGTCGGCATCCTTGGCCTCGCGCTCGAGCACCCGATCCGGGTCGCGCTGGCCAAGCCGCTGTCGGCGGCCATCTTCCTGATCGTCAACGGCTGCATCCTGCTCGCCGCCGAGCGCTTCCGCCGCCGCGCGGAGGTGCGCGCGCTGGCCGAGCGCGAGGGGCTGAACGCCGAGGGCTCGCGGCGCCTGGAGACGCTTGAGTTCCGCGAGGCCGGGGTGATCGGGGTCGCCCAGTCCAGCGCCCTGATCGCCGGCATCAGCCGCGACGGCGTGGTCATGACCGCCGGCCTGGCCCGCGGCCTCGATAACAGCGACGCGGCCCGGTACGGGTTCCTGCTCGCCACACCGCCGATCCTCGCCGCCGGGCTCTACAAGCTCCCAGACCTCACCGGTCACCTCGGCAACGGTGGGGTCCGCGGCGCCGCCGTGATCGCGGCCGTGTTCGCCGCCATCACCGCGGTCATCACGGTCCACTTCCTCACCCGGTACTTCAAGAACCGCAACCTCATCCCGTTCGGGATCTACTGCATCCTGTTCGGGATCTTCATGGCGCTCTTCACCGTGGTGGTCGGCGCGCCGTAGGTGCGGCGCCGCGGACTTGACGGCCTAGCCGAATCGGACCTTGCCGTTGGATCGCGCCCGGGCCTGGGCGCGGTCGACGAAGTCAAGCCGCTTGCTCGCGGCGCGAAACAGCCGGGTGACGAGCTTCAGACGGGCGTTCTCGGAGCGCAGGTCGAGCAGGCCCTGCTTGGCATCGACGCCGAAGTCGACGGTCGCCGCCATGTCGTAGCTGCCCATCTCCGCCAGCTCCTCGGCCGTCGGGTCGCGATCGGTCGCCCGCCGGACAAGGTCGGCGTAGGCCGCGCGCGCGCCCCCGGTCAGCGCGTCGTCGGGCGCGTCGTCGACGTCCTGGACGAATTCGACGATCCCGGCCGGGTAGGGGAGATGCGCCTGGCGCTCGATCACCCGGAAGGGGCGCGTGCCGCGGGTGAGGATGTTCATGCGGCCGTCCTCGAGCTCCTCGAGCACCTGCTCGATGACCATCGCGCAGCCGATGTCGTGCAGCCCGTCGTCGGACATCCAGACGATCCCGAACTCGCCGCCGGACTGGAGGCAGTGGGCCATCATCGCCTTGTAGCGATCCTCGAAGATGTGCAGCGGGATCAGCTCGCCGGGGAGTGCGACGAGACCGAGGGGAAAGAGGGGAAAGTCCGGTTCGGGCACCGCAAAAAGTCTAGGGTGCGCGCCCTGCCGGCCCCGAGCGCAGCGGCTGGGCTCAGACCTTGCGGGCGCTGAGCAGCAGGTTGTAGAAGATGGCCGGTGGCAGCAGCGGCTCGAGCACGGCCCCGTCCACGCGCTGCAGCGCGAGGTAACCGCGAAACGCGTACTGACGCCACCACATCGGCACGTCATCGGGGTTGGCCATCGCCTCCAGCGTGCGATTGAACCAGCCAAACCAGTTGGCGGCCAACTCTTCGCCGCGCACGCCGATATCGGTGAAGCCGGCCCGCTGCGCGTGCCGCGTCAGGTCCCCAGGCGTGAAGGCGTGAATGTCGACGCAACGCTCCAGCTCGTGGTCCTCGTGATCGACGGTGCCAACGCCGGCCTGCGGCGGCGCGGGTGCGGCCCGCAGCAACCGGCGCCAGACTGGAGCCAGCCAGACGGCGCCGCGCTTGGGGTAGGCCGCGATCCGGTCCCCGACCCGCGAGGGCTCGCCGGCAAAGACGATCCGTCCCCCGGGTCGCAGCACGCGATGAAACTCGCTGAAGGCGCGGCGCAGGTTGGGCAGGTGGTGCAGGACGGCGTGGCCGAGCACGAGATCGAAGCTGCGGTCGGCAAAGGGCAGCGACTCCGCGTCGGCGCGAGCGGCGCGGACCGACAGCCCGAGCCGCTGCGCGTTGGCGCTCAAGGTGGAGACCATCCCGGGTGAGATATCGGTGCAGGTGACCTCGCCCACCACCCCGGCCTGGAGCAGGTTGAGGCTGAAATAGCCGGTTCCGGCGCCGATCTCCAGCGAGCGGTCATAGCCGTCGTCGAGCTCGGCGCCGAGCACCTTGCGCAGCTTGCCGAGTACCTGCTGCTGACCGGTCGCCCCGAAGTCGATGCCCCATTTGGCGTCGTAGCTCTCGGCGGCCACGTCGTGGTACCGGGTGTTGACCTCGCGGATCTCGTCCGCGCTGCGTAATGCCTCCATGCCCTGCGGCAGATTACCCTGTCGCCCGTGACCACTGACCTCTACCTCCAGCGCGATCAGCCGCCGGGGGTGCCGCCATTGGCCCTCACCGGAGAGCGGACGTTGCCCGATGTGCCCGAGGAGAACTACTGGTACCGGCGCCATCTCGCCGTCTATGAGTGGATCGGCGCGCGCGTGATCGGCCGGCGGGTGCTGGACATGGCCTGCGGCGAGGGCTACGGCTCTGAGGTCCTCTCCCGAGGCGCGACCAGCGTGACCGGCGTCGACGCCAACCCCGAGGCCCACGAGCACGCCAAGCTGCGCTACACGCGCCAGAATCTCGGCTTCGAGCGCGGCCTGGTCGAGACCTTCGGCGAGCCGAGCAGCTTCGATGCCGTCGTGTTCCTGCAGACGATCGAGCACGTCCAGGACCCGGACTCGGTCCTGGGCCACTTCCGTGAACTGCTCAGCGACGGCGGCAGCGCCTTTGTCTCGACCCCGAACCTGCTCACGCTGGCGCCCCCCGGGGCCGAGAAGTCCGGCAACCCGTGGCACATCAAGGAGTACCGGGCCCGTGAGTTCGAGGCGCTGTGTCGGCGCAGCTTCGAACACGTCGAGATGCTCGGGCTCTTCCACGCCCGCAAGCTGCGCGTGCATGAGCTCGCGCTCGCCGGTGGCTGGGACCGGATCCACAAGGCGCTGCGCATCACCAAGCCGTTCTATGACCGTTTCACGCCGGCGATCGCGGCCAGCGACTTCGCCCTGGCACCCGGGCCCGATCTGGACCGGGCGCTGGACTTCGTCGCCGTCTGCCAGTGAGCGCGGCGGCGTCCGAACCCCAGGGCGAGCTCGCCCTCGTCCTCCACACCCACATGCCCTACGTCGAGGGCTTCGGGACCTGGCCGTTCGGTGAGGAATGGCTGTGGGAGGCGATCGCGACCAGCTACCTGCCGCTGCTCGATGTGCTCGACGCGCATCCCGATGCGGTCACCCTGTCGCTGACCCCGGTGCTCGCCGACCAGCTCGAAGCACCCGGGCCGATGGCCCGCTGCCTGGAGTTCCTGCGCACCGTCCGCCCCGAGACCCACGCCCGGGACGCCGCTGAGCTGCGCATCCGCGGTGAGGAGATCGCGGCTACTGAGCTTGACCGCTCCGGTGCCGCCTACGCCGCCGCCGCGGATCGTCTCGCCGCGCTGCAGGCGAGGCCGGGAGGGCTGCTCGCGGCGCTCGGCAGCCATGCGCAGTGGACCTCGGCGGCGACCCACGCCGTGTTGCCCCTGCTGGCCACCGACGAGGGCATCGACCGCCAGCTTCAGACCGGGATCGCGTCGCACCGGCGGCGCTTCGGTGGCTGGGACGGCGGCTTCTGGCTGCCCGAATGCGCCCACGCCGATTGGTGTGACAGCCGCCTGGAGGCGGCCGGGGTCCGCGCCGCCTGCGTCGAGCTCACGGGTCGCCTCGGGTTCGGTCACGCCGACCATCTGCAGCCGCTGGCCACCGAGGCCGGGCCCGTGCTGTGGCCGATCGACCGCGCGATGATCGCACTTGTCTGGAGCCAGCACGGATACCCGTCCCGGGCGTCGTACCGCGACTACCACCGTCACACGAGCTACCGCCACCACGCCTGGCGCACCGACGGCGCTCCCTACCGGCATCAGGCCGCCCTGGAGCAGGCGCGCGGCGACGCCGAGGAGTTTGTGGCCGCCGTCCGTGACCGTCTGCGCGACGGGGGCGTATGCGTGGTCGCGCTCGACACCGAGCTGCTCGGACACTGGTGGTATGAGGGCGTGGCGTGGCTGCGCGCCGTGCTCATCGAGGCAGGCCGCCAGGGGCTGGCGCTGACCACCCTTGACGAGGCGACCCGCCGCCGCCAGCCGGCCCCAGCCCTGGCCGATCTCGGGGTGACGAGCTGGGGGGAGGGCGGGGATCTGCGGACCTGGAG
>JALYTU010000340.1 GCA_030854125.1 Actinomycetota bacterium
CTGCCAGGGTGCGCGGGACCGGCCAGCGGGCCAGCTCGGCGGCGCGCTGCAGGGCCTGGGGGTCATGACTCTCGGGGTCGAGCAGCAGCGCGGCGACCCGCCGGCGGCGGCGTTCGAGCTCGCCGGCCTCGTCTGACTGCATGCGCAGGTAGCCCTCCACGACATCGGCGGCGAGCTCGTCGGCGTAGACGAAGATCGCCTCCGCGGTGGCGATCGCCACCGGGGCCGAGACGCCAGCGTTGAGCGCGAGGTCGGCCGCCCCGCGCCAGGCCGCGCGGGTGCCGATCCGAAACGCGGCCCGCAGATCATCCAGGCTGCGCCCAGACTGGAACTCCGCCTCGCCGAGCGCGCGCCACAGCTCGTCGGTGTCCCCCGCCGGGCGCCGGCCCTGCTCCAGCGCGACGAGAAACGCGCGGTGGGCCTGCTCGATCCCGACCCGGATCGCCATCCCCTCGGGGCCGGCGAGCACCTCGCCGTAGACCGGGCTGTCGGCGCGGATCGCCGCGACGATGTTGTCGACGACGTGCGGCAGCTGGGCCCGAACCGCGGCCACCGCCTCCTCGGGAATCTGCTCGGCGCGCCAGATGCTGCTCTCCATCATCACATTGTGACAAAAGCGTGGCCGCGAGTCGTTGCCAAAGGCCAGAGATTCGCCTCCGCGCACAGGCGTAGGGTGCAGCAGCATGAGCGCAACCGCCCCCCGCCGCCGCAGCATCACCCAGACCCACGAGCGGATCGCCCAGCTCGGCTGGGAGCACGACTACCACGAGCCCGTCGTCCGCTACCCCACGCGCTACCGGTTCCCGCACAAGGCCAAGGACCCGATGCGCCACATCATGCGCGAGTACCTGCCGATGGAGCTCGAGAAGGACGAGCGGGTCTACGGCGGGCATGACGCGGCGGTGCGCGCGGACATGCCCAACACCGCGAACGAGCGCTGGCTGGAGATTCTCAAGCCGTTCATCGTCGTCACCAACTACGCCGAGGTCGCGGCCGGACGCTGTATGTCGATGCTGATGAGCGCGGTGCCCAACAACGAGCTGCGCAACGGCTACCACGTCCAGTTCGTCGACGAGATCCGTCACACCGGGCTGCAGATGGCGCTGGCCCGCTGGTACGCCAAGAACGTGCCCGACCCGGCCGGCTGGAACCTGGGCCCCAAGGCGATGTCGGGCTCGGTGCTGACCAACCCGGCCCTGAACATGCTCAGCCACTTCATCGTCGGGGACCCGATCCAGTGTGCGTTCACGCTGCAGGTGGTGGCTGAGACGGCGTTCACCAATATCGTGTTCGTCGCCACCCCGGACGTGGCTGCGCGCAACGGCGACTTCACCCTGCCGACCACCTACCTGTCGGTGCAGTCAGACGAGGCCCGCCACATCTCCAATGGCTACGCCACCCTGCTCACCGTCCTGCAGGATGACCACAACGCGCCGCTGATCGAGCGCGACCTGCAGCAGGCGTTCTGGATCAACCACGCCTTCATCGACGTCTTCTCCGCCATCGTCATCGAGTACTTCTCGCGCGACCGCACCGACCCCGAGTGCTTTCTGGACAAGTGGGACCGCTGGGTGCGCGACGACTGGCACCGGGCCTACATCATGAAGCTCGGCAAGCTCGGACTCGACATCCCGACCGACATGTTCGAGCGCGCCCGCGAGCGGATCGTCAACGGGATTCATCACCGCCACGCGCTCCTCGCCTTCGCCGCCTGGCCGCTGTCCTTTTGGCGCTTTGATCCCATGGACGAGCGCGACTTCGAGTGGTTCGAGCGCCACTACCCGGGCTGGTACTCAAAATACGGAGCGTTCTGGGAGGCCTACCGCCGCGGCATTGATCCGGACTCGGGCTTTCTGCCGCTGGACTTCATCAACATGGCGCCACCGTTCTGCTGGAGCTGCCAGGGCCTGTGCGTAGAGGAGGCCGACCGCCGCCACCGGATCGTGGGCGAGCGCACCCGCTTTTACTGCTCGAGGGAGTGCCGCTGGCTGGACGAGTCAAACCCCGGGCGCTACACCGGCGATCGCAACTACCTGGACCGCTACCACGGATGGGAGGCATCCCAGGTGATCGAGGACCTCGGGTTCGTGCGCAGCGACGGCGACACGCTGATCGGCCAGCCGCACCTGCACCGCGGTGAGGGCCGCCCGCGCCAGTGGACCCTGTCGGATATTCGCAGCCACAACCTGATCCTGCAGAGCCCGAACATCCGCGTCGCCTCAGAGCTCGGCCTGCCCACCGGCGATCACTCCGGGATGCCGAGCACCGACGGGGCGCTGCCCTTCGAGCTCGCGGCGTCGATTCTGTGACCCGCGTCCGCTTCGAGCCGCTCGGTGAGAGCATCGAGTGCGGGCCGGAGGAGACCGTGCTCGACGCGGCTTTCCGCTCGGGCTACGCGCTGGCCCACGGCTGCCGTGAGGGGCAGTGCTCAGCCTGCAAGTGCTTCGTGCTGGAGGGCTCCACCGACCTCGAGCGCTATTCGAACTTCGCGCTCTCAGACACCGAGCGTTCGGGCGGCTATGCGCTCATGTGCCGCGCACGGCCCGAGACCGACCTGGTCATCGAGCTGCTGCACTTTGACCCTGACAACTACCGCCTCGAGAACGCGATCCGAACCGTCGGGGCGACGGTCACCGAGCTGTCGGAGCTGACTCACGACATCATCGGGGTGACCCTGTCGGTGCCCGAGGACTTCGGCTGGCGCCCCGGCCAATATGTCGACGTGCACGTGCCCGGCGCCGCGGGCGTCACGCGCTCGTTCTCGATCGCCAGCCTGCCGGACACCAACGTTGTCGAGCTGATGATCAAGCGCTACCCCGGCGGCCGCTTCTCCTCCCAGCTCGGGGAGGCGATCACGACTGATTCTGAGCTGCGGGTGACCGGGCCGTACGGCAACTTCCACCTGCGGCGCTCGAAGCGTCCGATCCTGATGGTTGCCGGGGGGTCGGGGATGGCGCCGGTGCTCGGGGTGCTGCGCCAGTTGGCCGGCGAGGGGTGCGAGCGCCCGGTGCGCTTCTACTACGGTGCGCGTGAGGACCGTGACCTGTTCGCCGCCGACGAGATCGCCGGGCTCGGCAAGCTGCTGACCGATTTTCGTTATACGCCGGTCACCGGGCGCTTCGTGCACGAGGCGATCGACGAGGAGCTGTCTGACCCCGACGTGTACATGTGCGGACCGCCGCCAATGCTCGACGCCGTCCACGCGCTGATCAGCGGGCGCGGGGTCGACGAGGACCGGATTTTCCAGGATCGTTTCACGACCTCGGCCGACGCGCTCGCGCAGGCCGAGGGCCCGAGCGAGCGAGTGATCTCCGAGCGCGACTTCAACTGGTTTGCGCCGGCCGGACGGCGCGCGACCCTGTACGAAGACGTCACCGTCGACACTCAGCCCTCGATCCACCGCCACCTGACGCGGGGGTGGCCGGTCTCGTTCGCAGATGGTCGCGGGACCTGGTCAGACGCCTCGACGGCGCTGCGCAGCTCAGACTGGTTTGCCTTCCGCGATCCCGGCGAGCAGTGGGAACGGCCCTTCTACCAGGCGGGCACCGCGGTCGAGCACCAGATCGAGGGGGCGCTTGCCTCCGCCGCCGAGCAGGGATTGATGGACGATCTCGATCCCGAGTGGGTGACCTATCTGGGCGAGTCGCTGCAGATCCCCGCCTTCGTCGAGCACGGACTGTGGTTCGCACTGGCCACGGCGGCCCGCGACTGCCTGTCGGACACGGTCGCCACCTGTGTCTGCCTGCAGGCTGCCCAGAAGCAGCGCTCGGCGCAGGCAATCGTCCTCTACGCGATGGACCTCGAGACCCACCTGGCCCGGGAGTTCCCGATCGCCCCCGCCCGCGAGCACTTCATGCACGACCCGGCCTGGCAGCCGACCCGTCGCTACCTCGAGCGCCTGGCCGCCACCGCCGACTGGGGCGAGGTGCTGATCGCCGCCAACCTCGCCTTCGAACCGACCGTCGGCACGTTGATCCGCCGCGAGCTGGGCACCCGTGCCGCCGCCGCCCACGGGGACACGGTCACCCCGGTCCTGGCTCGCGCGGCGACCCAGGAGTGGGAGTGGTCACGGCGCTGGTCTGAGGCGCTGTCCTCCTTTCTGGTCTCCGACCCAGAGCACGGCCTCCACAACCGGACGGTGATCGACGGCTGGCTGGCCGACTGGCTGCCCCAGGCGCGGGCCGCGGCGGCGGCGATCGACCCGGCCGCCGAGCGGGTCAACGCCTACGCCCAGGAGGTGCTCGCCGGCGCGCTGGCGGTCACGGAGTCCGC
>JALYTU010000014.1:0-4432 GCA_030854125.1 Actinomycetota bacterium
ACGTAAGCCTTGTGGGACGGACTCGAACCGATGTTGTTACACGTGCAGGCGGCCCGGGACGCGGCACCGGGTTCGCCAGGCGCTCCGCTTCGAAACGCGTCCAGACGGTCTCGGGTATGGCGTCACGTGGGAACCGTCGTTCACGTCCGGTTGCCGTCGGTGCCGAGCTTCACATGACCTCGCATCTCCGATGCGCCGCATGCGATGCGCGAATCCCAGAGTTTCCGGCGAGCAGAAGCGAACGCGTGTAAGCCTGTGAGCGCCCCGGGCAGGACTCGAACCTGCGACCCACGGCTGAGAAGATCGTGCCGCCTCGTATCGACCGCACTGACTGCTCGCCAGCGACCCAGAGCAACTGCCGTGCGTGCCCGGCCCCGTTCACGAGCCGTGGCAAACGTGTCCACATTCATGTCCACGTCCTCGTCACGGGTGCAGAATCTCCCGTACTCACGGCCGATAGCAGGCCCCGACACGCGGAATCATGATCCGCGTGTCGGGGGTTCGAGTCCCTACTTCGGCATTGGCGTGTGTGCAGACAAGTTGGCTGTCGGCACGGAGTTTGTGGAAGATTGCTCGGATGGTCAGCGCCCTCGAACAACGTGCTCTGGCGGCCGCCGGCACGGTTGCGTCTGCCTACGGGCTGAACACGGACGACGCCGTCGTCATCCATTCGGGAAGCAATGTGCTGGTGCATCTTCGTCCCGCGCCGGTCGTCGCTCGCGTGATGACCGGAACGGTGGCACTTCACGAGGACCCGCGGAAGTGGCTTGAGCGCGAGATCTTCGTGCTCGAGTTCCTGGCGCCTTCGGGCCTGGCCGTGTCACCGAGCCGGTTGATCGCGCCGGGGCCGCATTGCCACGACGGTCTGTGGATGACGTTCACCGAGTGGATTGCCGAGGTCGAGCCGGGCCCTGGGGTCGAGCCCGCAATCTACTTCGACGACGCGCGCGGGCTTGGCCGAACGCTGAGGGATCTCCACGATCAGCTGCGGCCGTTCGAGGGCGAGCTGGGCGGGCTGCGTGAGCTTCGCGAAGACATTGAGCGTCTGCTTGGCCAGCTCCGGCCGGCCGACGCTCAGGAGAGCGACGCGATCTCGTCGCTGCGTGAGCAGCTCGACATGCTGCGGACGGTCTTCGAATCAAGCCTTCCGACCCAAGCGCTGCACGGAGACGCCTCGCTGCGCAACTTGCTGCGTACGCCGCGCCGCCTCGTCTGGAACGACTTCGAGGACACCTTTCGAGGACCGGTCCACTGGGATCTTGCCAGCTTCGCCAGCAGTCTCCGGATCCACGGCGCAAGCGAGCGCTCCGTGCGGGAGATGCTCGAGGCGTACGGCTGGGACGATGGGCAGAGGCTGGCCCCCTTTCTGGCCGCTCAAGACGCTTATGACGAGATCTGGCGGATGTATGACCGGCAACGGCGTCGCTCGTGGTCCCGCGGTCACGCTCAAGCCCATCCTCCCCAGGATTGATCCGCCGCGCGTCCACAGCCGCATGAGTGGGTGTGCGTCTGCGCGCTGCTCTCATTCCCAGCGTTATCGCGGTGGTCGTGGCCGTCGCCGCCCTTGCGCTCGGTCACAGCCGGTCCGCCGCACCGGCAGCGAAGACCAGCGCCGTGGTGAGCGCGAAGACGACGGGCATCAAGATCGTCAACTACGCATACGGACCGGCGGCGCTGACCGCCAAGGTCGGGACGAAGGTGACCGTCACCAACGCTGACCAGACGGCGCACACCTTGACCGCGCGCTCGGGAGGCTTTGACAGCGGCACGGTGAACCCGGGCCGATCGAAGACCTTCGTGCTCACCAAGCCAGGCCAGTACACCTACTACTGCCAGTTCCATGCGTTCATGACGGGAACGATCACGGTGGTCAAATGAGCCATTCGGCCGACTCGAGGTCCAGGGTCAGCGTTGTCGCAGCCTGCCTGGTCGCGGTGATCGCGGCGGTGCATCTGGAGCAATACGTGGACTTCATCAGCGAGGTCCCGACCGTTGGTGTGCTGTTTGTGCTCAACGCCGCCGGCGGGGCCGGGCTCGCCGTCGCCCTGATCGGTCGCGACCGCCCGCTCCGACTGCTGGCTGCGATGGGCTCAATCGGCCTCGCCGCCGGGTCCCTGATATCGATCGCTATCGCCCTGACCGGAAACTTCTTCGGCTACAGCGAGCCGACCTTGCGCCTGCCCATCCTGATCGCGATCATTGCGGAGGTCGCAGCACTGCCCGTGCTGGTCGTGCTCATGACCGCAGAGCTGCGCGTCTGGCGCACCGGGCAGACGCCTTCCGCGCCGGCACGCGGACAACCCCCGTCGCCGCCGGCGTCGACGTGAGCCGAGATCGAACCCAAGGAGATTCCGTGAGACGCAGCTCCACCGCATTGATCGCAATCATCGTCAGCGGCGCGCTGGCCGTCGTCGCGCAAGCCGCCGTTAGTCCCAACGTCAAGCTGGCGAGCACGAGCATCGGCAAGATCCTCGTGAACGGCAAGGGCTTCACCGTTTACGCGTTCTCAAAAGACCGCCGCAACACCGACGTGTGCAAGACGAAATCCGGTTGCACGATGACCTGGCCGCCGCTGACGACCAGCGCCGGTGTGACGGTGGGCTCCGGCCTCAACGCCCGGCTGCTCGGCACGATCAAGCTCTCGACGGGCGTCAAGCAGGTCACCTACTCCGGGCATCCGCTGTACCGCTATTCATTTGACTCCTCCCGGGCGGCGACCGACTACGTCGGGGCGCGCCAGTTCGGCGGTCAGTGGGACGCGCTCAACGCGGCCGGACGCCCCGTGAAGTAAGCCACCCGCGCTGCGCCTCCGTGTGATTGGGAGTCCCACCGTCGGTCAGGTCAGCTGCGGATTTGACCCTCTCTCCGGCGTGCCTTCCAAGCTTCCGTCACCGACCCGCGCCCGACGTGCGCCGCGCTGGCTACCCGACCCGGGCCGCACTGAGCAGCGCTGAGGAGCGCAGGCGGGCGCGCACCGGGCCAAGCTGCGCGAGCGCCATCCCGACGATGACGCTCGCCAACGCGGCGAGCGCGACCGCTCTGAACGGCCCCGCCGGTAACGGCGAGAACGTGTCACGCAGCACGTAGCCGAGCACCAGGATCCCGAGCGTCAGAACCGCCAGCGGGATCGGGCGCCGGCCTCGTCGCCACACGAGCACGAGCGCGGCGATGACCGTCAGCAGATACACGACCAGGATGAGATACGCGCCGTATTGGATGATGAAGGTCAGCGCGCGGATCGGGCTCTGCTCAAACGAGAACGCCAGCAGCGTGGCCAGGCTCACCGCGCCGGTGACCCGCAGCGCGCCGAGCGGCGATCCATGCCGGGCGCTGGTCCGCACGAGCAGGTTGCGCGCTGGTCGTCCTGCGTCGCCGAGCTCTCGGCCAATCGAGAACAGGAGCCGATTGGCGGCGTTGATGCAGGCCAGCTGCGCCCCGAAGGCGCTGATCACGCCGGCCACGTTGACCAGCTTGCCCATCGTCGAGCCGATGTACCCGGTGGCCAGGTGCACCAGCGGCGCCGGGTCGGCCGCCAACGCGGAGGGCGTGGCGTAGGCGTTGTCGACAATCCAGGTGAACCCGATGTACACCGCGGCCGAGGCGATCAGCGAGCCGGCGACTGCGGCGGGGATCGTCCGCTGCGATCGAGCGGACTCCTCGCCAAGCGTCGCCGCGCCCTCAAACCCGGAAAAGCCACCGAAGGCGGTGACAACCCCGAGCCCGAGAACGCTGAACGCGATTCCGTGACTGCGAAACGGCGCCGTGGAGAGGGCATGGTGGTGATAGCCGCCGCGAGCGATCACGACGATTCCCACGACCGCGATCAGGACCACGGCCAGCCCCTCGCAGACGAGGATGATCACCGACGACAGCCCGAACGAGACGTAGGCGAAGACCATCGTCAGGGCCCAGCCGGCCACGGCGAGCCACACCCACCAGACGTGAACGCCCAGCGAGGTCAGCAGCGCTCCGGCGATGTCAGCGGTACTCGCGTACACCCCGGCGGCGAATGACACGTACACCAGCAGCAGCAGCCAGACCGACACGAACCCGGCGCGGGCTCCCAGCGTCGAGCCGTTGAACGCATAGACCGAGCTCGAGCTGTTGAAGGACCTCGAGAACAGGATGAACGCGTAGGCGACGAACGACATCGCCACCAGCGCGAGGAGGTAGGCCAACGCCCCCGCGCCGCCGACGATTCCCGCGAGTACCGCCGGACCGACGATCACCCCCGCCGTCGGCCCCTGGATGCCGACCGACAGGGCCACGGTCCGTAGAAAGTGGATGCTGTCGCCGCGCAGCGAGCGTCGCGGGTCGTTGCTCGCCACGCTCGAGCGAACCCGCTCGGCGACGCAGCTCGGTTCCTCGATGACGGCGCCGGTCACGCGCGCCGGGTCTGACCGGGAACCGGCAGCGCGTCCGAGCCCTTCCC
>JALYTU010000014.1:4442-15440 GCA_030854125.1 Actinomycetota bacterium
TTCGCCGGCGGCGCGAGCGGCAGCTCGCGCAGGAGCCGGCGGTTCTCCTGGAGATCGAGCACGGAATGTTGGACGCACGCTGGGACGATCCGCCCGTCCTCGGGGTGGGCCATCCCGTAGGAGCACGCGCGCAGGCGCTCCTGCGCAGCGCCCACCGCGGGATCGTCGGAGCTGACTCCAGCCTCCATTCCGCGCCAGGCGGCCTGGACGACCGCCGCATCCATGAACGCGTGCACCACGAATGTCATGGCCCGAGGCCGCCCCGAGCGCACGCCGCGCAGGCCGATGCGGCGCGCCAGCCTCCCCGCCCACCGAACCGCTGCCGGCATCACCGCCGGATGATGAGCGGCCACGCGAGCGCACGCGGTGATGACCTGGGCCAGCGGCCGCTCGAAATCCATCCCGCCGAACCGGTCCAGGAAGACGTCGCGAACAGCCAGATCCCGGGGATCGCGATCGTCGAGCAACGGTATCCAGCGCGTGCCGACCATCAGCCCGTAGGCCGCGCGATTGCAGCGCTCATCCCCCATCTGCAAATGGCGCCAGGGCAGACGCCGGCCAACCCCGCGCTCGAGCTCCCGCCAGACGGCATCGATCGTGACCGCCTCGTAGCTCTCCCGCCACCGGCTGGGGTTGCCGACGCGGGCGGCCGGCTGAAAGGACAGCATCCCGTAGCCCATCGGCAGGCAGACGCGGGTCACCTCCGCCACCTGGCCGAGGTTGCGGGGGGTGACCGTCATGTTGTGAGCGAGGTCGTGCTGGACGCCCTGCTCAGCCTCCAGCCGCTCGAACTTCTGCACGAACGCGCGCCGGTCGGCGTGCAGCTCAGCTTCCGTGACCGGGCGCGGGTGTCCGCGACGCCCGAGCATCAGCGAGTCGAAGTGGCCGGCGAAGCGCAGCAGATCGAAGCGCCGGCGACCGTCGGAGCCAATCGCCAGCCGCTCCAGGTACTGGTAGTCGAAGTCGCCGTGGGTCATGCTCATCGGCTTGCGAGCGTGATGCCGCATCGTGATCAGCGCGGCGGCGTGGTCGTCGGGGTCCAGGAGCGTGACCTCGCCCCCGATCAGCTGGGCGTGCTGGCCGGGTCCGCGAACGTCACGAAGATGGGTCATCTGGCGATCCACCTCCGCGATCGTGTGCGGGCCGTCGACGCGGACCCGATTGGCCTCCCGGCCGTGATAACACGGGGTGCAGGCCAGG
Organism: Actinomycetota bacterium; assembly: GCA_030854125.1. Classification (GTDB taxonomy): domain Bacteria; phylum Actinomycetota; class Thermoleophilia; order Solirubrobacterales; family Solirubrobacteraceae; genus Palsa-465. The sequence continues at coordinate 5,643 of JALYTU010000014.1, forward strand.
TTGCAGCTGGGAAAGACGCCGTGGGTGCCCTCGCATCCAGCGGTTCGCCGCCCGAGCAGCTGAGCGGAGGTCTTGACGTGATCGGGAAGCTCTTGCCAGCGCCGTGACAACGCCGACGCCAGCTCGGGGTCGACCGGCCGGGTCGCCTGCCACCATCGCCACGCAGCTCGCAGCGAGTCTCGGATCCGATCGGCGCCGCCCCCGGCTTCAGCGGTTCCCATCAGCGAGCGAGCGGGTCCGTCGGCTCGGAAAGATCGTCGCCGGCAAAGCTCGCCAGCGCAAGGTTCACCAGACCCACGGCGCCGAGCAGGAGCGCGTAGAAGCGGGCGTCGCCGAGCGGCGAGCTGTAGCGCGACTCGAGCGCCAGCACCGCTCCGCCGACGGCGACGGTGAGCGTCAGGCCCAGCGGATCCACCGCGAAACCCCGGCGGGCCAACAGCATCCCGGTCGTCGCTCCCAACCCGGCCCCGAACAGGTACAGCCCGGAAGTGTCGAGGTTGGGATTGAGCTGTCGGACCACGACCACCGCGGCTCCCCAGCCGATCAGCACCACCGCTGTCGCCCAGTAGCTTCCCTGTGAACCGCCGGACAGCGCGCCGGCAAGGTAGACGAGGCCCAACGCCAGCGGAGTCCAGTAAAAACCCGTCGGCGAGGCCCCGATCACCAGCACGATGACGATCGCTCCGACGAGCAGGATGACCCCCTGCCGCACGCGCAGGGACCGTGACGTCCCTGAGCTCGGAATCCGCATCGTGATCAAGCATAAGCGCGTCACCGGCTCACGCTGCGCATCGGGCCTTACGAGTCTGTGAACACGACGGGCGAGCGATCGGGCCACGTAGGGTGAGTCCCGATGGGACGTCACCGATACCTGCGCGGCGGACCGCCATCATGAACGCGCGGCTCGGTTCCCCCACCGAGGGTGAGCGCTGGACCCAGGCCGAGCTGCACCGGCTGCGCGATGCTCGGTGGAGTCCCCGGGCTGCGGCGGCCTTCCTGCGCGCGGCCCAGACCCGGTCCAACCTCACCCGTCGCCGGCGCCCAGACCTGGCCCGCCAGGAGGCCCGCTGGATGTTTGTCGGCGCGGCGGCGTGGGTGATCGCTGCCTGGGCGATCCCAGACGATCGGCTGGCTCGGGCCCGAGGCCGGGGGTTGCTGTGGTGGGGCGGCTGCGCGCTGATGGTCGACTGGCATCTGGGGATGCTCGAGACTCCCGACGGCCGTCCCGTCGGACTCGGGGTCCCCGACGCGCTCACCCTGACGCGCGCCTGGCTGGTGCCCGCCGTCGCCCGATGCCCGCGCCCGTCGCTGCTGCTGATCGGGGCCGCGACCGACTTCGCCGATGGGGCGATGGCCCGACGGACACGCACCACTCGCTTCGGACGGGACCTGGAGGGCCTGGTTGACGCGTGCTTTGCCGCGGCGGCACTACGTGCTGCCGCGCGCACAGGCGCGCTTTCCCCGGCACCGGTGGTGCTCGAGCAGACACGACTACTAGCCGGGGTCGCCTACTCGACGTGGGTGTACTTCGCCAGCGGCCATGCTCCTGAGCCCACGGTGCACAGCCGCGGGCGCGCCTCGGCGCCGGTCCGCATGGCCAGCCTGGTGGCCGCCGGACTGGGCCATCGACAGCTCGGCGACCGGCTCCTGGTCACGGGCTCGGCACTGGCCATGACCGCTCTGCTTCCGAACGCTGCGCCCGCCCGAGCCGGCGAGTGACAACCGCCGGCGGCGAACGCTTCCGCCGCGCGGCCGGTTATGCGTCGCGGACGACGGCGCGCTACTACGACGCCCAGTTGCGGCTGGAGCGTGGGGCGCTGCTCGCCGCGATCGAACTGGCCGCGCCGGGCATCGACGATGTCCTGCTGGACATCGGTACGGGAACGGCGGCACTGCCGGCGCTGCTTGCCCGGCGCCCCGAACACCCTCGCCGGGTGATGGGCGTCGACGCCTCCGCAGCGATGCTCCGCCGAGCGTCGCCGCTGCCGGCTGGGTGGTGTCTGATCAACGCCGACGCCCGCCGGCTCCCCGTCACGGACGCGAGCGTCGACATCGTCACCTGCGCGTACCTCCTGCACCTGCTCGACCGGCCGGGACGGGGGGCGGCGCTGGGAGAGATCGCCCGCGTGCTCCGGCCCGGGGGGCGCGCGATCCTGGTCACGCTGGAGGTGCCCGGTGGACTGCTGGGACGGGCCCTGCTCGCGCCCCTGCAAGCCACCCTGTGTCGCGTTCTGGGTCAACGATCGGGATGGTGTGCGCTGGATCCGCGAGCGGATCTGGCCGGGACGGGATTGCGGCTGCGCAGCGGACGCCTGTGCACCCGCGGCTATACGTCGCTCTGTCTGCTGCTGGAGCGTGGCTGAGCATGGGGTGAAGGCGGCGCGCGAAGAATCCACGCCGCCTGAGCCACGCGCTGCACAGCCGTCAGCGCAACCAGGCCGGAGAAGGTCCACGCAATCGCGGTGCTTGACCCTGGCAGCACGCAGAAGAGGACGTATACGACGATCGTCTCGCCGCCCTCGGCGAGTCCGGTCGTCAGTCGCAGCGAGCGCTCGTCGCCGAGCGTGAGGCCAAGTCGCTCGATCACCGACGAGAATGCGAGCAACGCCACATTGTTGATCAGGTAGGTGGCGAGCAGGACCACGCACGCCAACCGGGCCGCCGGTTGGGCGATCGCGATCCCGACCACGAAGCCCGAGTACACGACGAAGTCGGCAACGAAGTCCAGCAGGCCTCCGAGCTCGGTGGCTCCGCGCCGTCGGGCCAGCGAACCGTCGAGGCCGTCGAGGAGCCGGTTGAGCAGCCACAACACCAGCGCGACGGCCCAGGACGAGGTCGCAGCCGCCACGCAGGCTCCGATCCCGGTGAGCAGGGCCAGAGCGGTGAGCCCGCCGGCCGAGACCCCGAGTGCCGATAGACCCGACGCGACGCGATCAAGGCTCGGGCCGAGCCGGGCTCGCAGCGGCCGGTCGATCACCGGGGGCGATCGACGCGGCCGAGGATCTGCAGCGCCACGCCGGCCAGTCTCTGCATTCGGGGAGCGGCAAAACGCGCCCTCAGATGCGCGTCGGCCGCGCGGGCCGGGCCCTCGGACAACGTCGGATACGCGTGAACGACCTGCGAGATGCGATCGAGCTTGGCGCCGGTCGCGATCCAGGCCGTGAGCTCGGCGATCGACTCCGCGCCGCCCGGTGCGGCAATCGTCGCGCCGACCAGCCGCCCGCGTGGGTCGCCGATCAACGTCACGAACCCGTAGCGCCGACCCTCGGCGACCGCCCGGTCAAGCTCGGCGTAGTCAAACGACACGATCTCCGCGTCGTTCCAGCGCGCCCGTGCGTCGGCCTCGGTGAGCCCGACGGCGGCGACCTCGGGATCGGTGAACGTGACCCGGGGCACCGTCGCGTAATCCACGCGGCGCCGGGCACCGAACAGCGCATTCACGGTGGCCACGCGCGCGTGGTACGCGGCGACGTGGGTGAACGGCATCGCCCCGGTGACGTCGCCGACCGCGAAGATGTGCGCCGCCGCCGTGCGCAGGCGCCCGTCCACCCACACCGAACCTCGCCGGTCAGTGCGCACTCCAACCCGGTCAAGCCCAAGGTCAGTCGTCGAGGGGTCACGCCCCGCAGCCACCAGCAGGCGCTGAAACGGAATCCTTCCGGGTGCTCGCGAATGCTCGACGTCAAGCTCACCGCCGGTGCCGTCACTGCGGACCACCCGGGCCTGCGCCCCCAGCCGGACGTCGATGCCCTCGGCGCGTAGCCGTGACGCGATCAGCTCGCTTGCGCGAGGCTCCTCCCGGGCCAGAAGCCGATCCCCCGCCTCGATCAGGGTCACGTGAGACCCGAGGCGTGCAAAGCCCTGAGCGAGCTCGCATCCGATCGCTCCGCCACCCAGCACGACCAGTGATGCCGGGCGATCCTTGGCGTCCCAAACCGTCTCGCTGGTCAGGGGCTGGGCCTGCGCGAGACCAGGGATCGGCGGCAGCGCCGGCCGCGACCCGGTCGCGATGATCGCCTTTCGGTAACTCAGCTGCCTCCCCTGCGCAGAGATCAGCCCCGGCCGCTCAAAGCGGGCGTGGCCCGAGACGACGTCAACGCCCTCGCGCTCCAGTCGCTCGACCGAGTCCTGGGGTGCGATCGCCCGCCGCGCTTGATCGACGTGCGCCATCACCTGCGCGAAGTCGATCACCGGCTCGCCGGCGACCAGGCCAACCTGATCGGCATGCCGTATCCGGTGAGCGAGATCGGCGGCGGCCAGCAGGCTCTTGCTCGGCACGCATCCCGTCCACAGGCAGTCACCACCCATTCGCGCGCGCTCCACCAGCGCCACTCGCGCGCCGATCCCGGCTGCCACCAGGGCGGACACGAGCCCGCCGGTGCCGCCCCCCACGACGACCAGGTCGTACCGATCGACTCCGGACGCCGATCGCCTCGCGCGTGACACGCAGCACACGCTACCCAACGATGTTCTGTCAGGCTCCTGTCGTGACAGCGCCGACCTATCTCCAGCGGCTGCGGCTCGAGGGGGCGGTACTCGCGAGCTGTGGCGCGATTGGGACCGTCCTGCTGCTCGCCGTGACGGCCCGGGCGAGGCAGGCGCCGGCGAGCACCGCCGGGCAGTTATCGGTCGTTGCCGCCCTGCTCGCCTGGCTGGGACCTCGCGGCGTGCGCCGCTCGATCGCGAGCAGCGGTCAGCTTTCCGCCCGAAACGTCGGATCCGGCGAACCCACGCCGCTGTGGCACATCGTGGCGATCGCCGTAGTCCTGACCGTTCTGGCCGGAGAACTTGGCGGCTGGGACGCCGGACTCCGCGTCACCGCAGGCTGTCTGCTTGTCGGAGCCTTTCAGGCCGTCGTTCTCAGCCGCGCGGTCGCCGGTCAGCAGCGTGCCAGTGGGCGCACCTACTACCGGATCGCGGGGTCGCGCATCCTCAGAGGTACCCGGCTCGGGCACGTCAGGAGCGACAGCGAGCGCTCAGCAGTGACTGTCCCGGCGGTCCCACCGTCTCGCGGCGCTTCGGGGTCCGTATCGTGACCGGCCAGCCGCAACTCGGCTTGCTCTCGACCGCGAAGTCACCGATGATGGCGTGATGACGAGATTTCCTGCACTCATCTGCGCCGTAGGGGCAGCCGGCGCCTCCCTGTTGGGCAGCGCGCCCGCGGTCGCGACAACCCCGGACTCCGGTCTGCGCGGTCGGGTGCTGTACGGACCCACGTGCCCGGTCCAGCGCCCTGGTGCCATCTGCGAACGCCCCTATCAGGCGACCCTCGTCGTGTCCCGCACAGCCTCACGCGGGACCGTCGCGCGGGTCAGCACCTCTGCGGACGGACGCTTCACCGTCCCCCTCCGGGCCGGCAGCTACCTGGTCAGGGTGACCAGTCACACCACGTACCCGCGGAGTTGGTCACAGAAGATCTCGGTGACCAGGCATCATTTCACCAGCTTGACGATCCGCATCGACAGCGGGATTCGGTAGCCCGCAGCGCGCGGGCCACCGAATCCGCGCCGCCTACGGAGTCGCGACCTCGTAGACGCGAGTGCCCCAGTTGCGCCTACCGTCGGGCGTCTGGCTTGCCGCCGGCGGGATGTACTCGGTTGCCGCCCAGACTCCCTTGCCCGAGGGGTCGAGCACGGCCCACGAATAGTCGCCCCAGCGTGTGGCGGTGGGGTCATAGCTGCCGGTGCCCGCCGCGGCGACGGTCACCGGTCCGAACGCCGTCGCTCCCGGGTCCAGCACGGCATAGGCCGCGCTCGGGAAGCGAGTCGCGCTCGAGAGGCTGAACGCCATCACCGTCTTGCCGTCCGGTGCACTCTGGATGGCCGGGTACAGGACGTAGTTGCCCGCGGTTGCCACGTAGCCCTGACGTGCGCTCGCCCCCGTCACCACACCCTTGCTGAGGGTCGGCGTCACCTTGAACCAGGCCGCCCCGGCACGCGCGGCGGGGTCGTTGGGGATGGTCACCGACGTGTCGAGCGCGCCCCAGACGTGGCCGTCGATGTACTGGACCTGCTGCATCCGGTCATCGCCGGCATCGAGCAGGCTGCTCGAGCCCTTCTGCTCGGCGCCGGGTGGGACACCGTAGGCCTCAGACGGCATCACGTAGCTGGACAGTGTCGGCTTGATGCCCTTGTCGATCCCGGCCGCGTTGGTCATCGCCCACACGCCAATCCGCTGATCAAAGGTGCCGTTGGGATCCAGCGAGCTGAGGAAGTACTCAGCCGGCGCCGATTTAGTCGTCAGCGCGGGCTGGACGGATGCGGCAACGGCTCCCCCCACGTTGAGGTTGTCGAAGTGGACGAAGTGCGCCGGGGTTGCGGTGGGGCCGGCCATGACGAGGTCGCTCTGGGGGATCGCGTAGATCTGCGCCCCGTTGAATTGCGGCCCCTGGAGCGAGAATTCGTTTGTGGTGACGTAGACATTCGAGGCGTCGATCCCCAGCGTCGGCTGGTCACCCAGGCACGGGCAGCCCGTGTGCTTGGGACCGGTGCTCCCACCGACGTCCGTCGTGTCGATCCGGTACGTCGTCCACGCTTTGGTGGGATCGCCTGATGTGTTGACGGCCAGGTCCACACGCGACTGCGTGCTGTCGGCGTTGATGTAGAGGATCGTTGCGTACCACGTGTGGGTGGCCGCGTCGTAATGGCAGCGCGGGTCGCTGGTGAACTCGCTCAGCCCCTCGTCAAACGGTCCGTTGACGTTGTAGGGCCCGGTGACGACCGTCCCGTCGGGCTTGTAAATCGTGTACGCGGAGTTGACCATCTCCACCACATATCCGTTTCCGCTGCACAGGCCTTGATCGGGCGGCTCGAACTCCGCACCGAAGTTCGTGACCGCACTGTCGCGGCTGCTGACACCGTTGAAGCTCGCCAGCAGGGGAGCGGTGGAGGTGGCGACCCGCTGGTCACTGACGCGAGGCGCGGCGACCGCGTTCGGCGCCAGCGCACTCGGCTGGTGCGGAATGCGTCGGACTCCGCGCTGTTGCGGGACAGTTGCCGACGCGGACGCCGCCCGAGCGGCAGGGGCCCGACCGGCCGAGGCGCTCGTGTGGGCGGCGCTCGTGGGCTGCGCCAGTGCGATCGGTATCACCGCCAGAGACAACACGATGCCCAGAGAAAGGATCCAGCGCAAACGACGGCTCATCGGCACCCCTACTTGTTGTCGGAAACGAACGCCGTGAGTCTACGGGTTCACCTGGCCTTTGAGCGCGATGTTCCGCCCGGTCAGGCTTTGTGCACGACCTCGGCATGCCCCGACCCGCGGGTTCTGAAATTTCTCGGGCGACACGAACGGTCCAGTTCGGCGATCATGGGAGGATGAACGAGAACCCCGCTGCCCGCAGCGTCAAGATCGGAGTCGACGAGCGGACGGGGTGGTCCTCGGAGCGCCCGCGCCGCGACGGCGAAACCGTCCGTCCCGTCGACATCTCGACTCGCTGCCGCATCCTGACCCCGTCGGATCGGATCCGCTACTCGCCCGGGAGCCTCGTCGTCGTCGTCGGCAGCACTCAGCAGGCGCCCGGGATTTTCGCCGATCGGGTAATCGAGGAGCGTGCCGCTGTGCTCTCGCTGGCTCGCGTCCGCGGGCTGCTCACGGGCCGCGTCGGCGATGACGAGCTCGAGGGCCGTTCGCGCGAGCTGCTGGCCACGGCCGTGGCCAAGCGCCTGCGTGATGGGCTGAGCGTGGTCGTGCCAATCGAAGGTTTCGATGCGCAGGAGCGCGAGCGTTACACACGCCTGGCTCACGGCAACAAGCGCCCGCGCCACCTCGTCCTGCTCGATGCCGGTCGCAGTGAGATCTCCGAGCAGGAGCGTCCCGCGCTGGATGAGCTGCGCCGCGCGCTGGACGCCGGCGAGGCCGGACTCGAGGGCTTTCAGACCGCGTTGCGCCTCGGCGGCAACGCGCGCGCCGAGCTCAAGCGGATCGTCTTCGCGCCCGCACCGCGCGACGACTGATCCGCCGCCGGCCCGGTTTCGCTCGCGATCAGCGCCAACTTCGCGGCGCGATCCAGGCGCTTAATCCGCGCCTCCTCGCGCCGAGCCTCGGTCCGGCTGGGCATCGGCAGCGCCGCTGCGAGCTGGACGGGTCGTCGACTGGCCGTGTAGCGGCTGGCGCTTCCGGCCTGATGGCGGGCGAGCCGGCGGCCGAGGTCGATCGTCCAACCGGTGTACAGCGAGCCGTCGCGACAGCGCAGCAGATACACCCATGCCTCGGTCATCGCGGTGAGCTTCGCCGCCGCCGGCCCGGAGCCTGCCGGCGGCTCAACCGGCCGGCGCCGCCGGCTCTGAGCTGCCAGCGGGCAGGACTCCTGCGGGTAGACGATCCTCCAGCACCAGGGCTCAGTCCGCGGCGAAGGACCGGAAGCGCTCGGTCATCTCAGCATCGGGGCCGGCCGGCTCCTCGGAGCCGGCCTCGGGCTCGGCGTCCTCAGCTTTCTGGCCGGTCGCAACATGGACAGCGTTGGCCTGCTCGACCACGCCCTCCAGAAAATGGCGGAGCCGTTCCTCCTGGCCGTGGCCCACGTCAGTGACGCGGACGGTGCCCTTGCGGATCGTGACCTCACCCCACTCCCCTGATCCGAGCAGGCGCACCGTACGCTCAGCGCTCTTGCGCCAGCCCTTCGGGCGCTCCCCGGTGATCGACACCTCGAGCGTCGCGTCGTCGACCTGCGCGGAGGACCAGTCCAATGAAGGTGCCGCCATGGACCGGTGATACCCACGTAGCCAGGCTTCAGGCATCCGGGCCGTGATTGAATCGTGGCCGTGAGCGACTCCGTACTCAGCCAGACCATCCGCATCGCGGGACACGGCGGAGACGAGATCGAGGCCTATCAGGCGCTACCGAGTCAGAACGGCGGCCACGGCGGGGTCGTCGTCATCCATCACATGCCCGGCTATGACCGCGCGACCAAGGAGATCGTGCGCCGTTTCGCCGAGCTCGGGTACAACGCGGTCTGTCCCAACCTCTACTGGCGGGAGGCTCCGGGCGCAGCCCCTGACGACGCCGCGGCGACGGCCCGGGCCCAGGGCGGCGTGCCTGACGAGCGGCTCGTCGGTGACGTCTCCGGCGCCGCGGCGCATCTGCGGTCGCTGTCTGGCGCCAACGGGCGAATCGGGTCATCGGATATTGCTCGGACGGTCGCCAGTCGGTGCTGGCCGCCTGCCGCTGCGAGCTCGACGCGGCGGTGGACTGCTACGGCGCGTTTGTCGTGGGCACGCCGCCTGAAGGCTTCCCGCTCAAGGTGACCAATCTCGTCGATCAGCTGCCGCAGCTGCGCCCCCCGCTGCTGGGCCTGTTCGGCAACGAGGACTCCCACCCCAGTCCCGAGCAGGTCAACGAGCTCGATCAGATCCTCAGGTCGTTGGACAAGCCGCACGAGTTTCATCGCTATGACGACGCCGGGCACGCATTCTTCTCCGTGGACCGCCCGTCCTACCGCGTTGCGGCGGCCAACGAGGGCTGGGAACGGATCATCGCCTTCTACGCGACGCACCTCGGAGGCTGAACATGTGCCTCAACACCACGATCACGGCCGCCCTTGGCGGGAGTGCCAAGGGACCCGGAGGGTCGCAGTCGAGCTCAGCGCCAGCTCCGCACCGGAGCTGATCGCCGCCGGCCCAAGGCCCGCCCACTCACTTGGGCGGAAGCGCCCGGGCGTAGCCCACGCCCCGCGCGACCCAGCGGGCCAGCTGCGCCCGGGTTGCGACACCCGCGCCGTCGATCCGCAGCCAGCCGTCCATCGCGCGGCCGCGCATGACAAACCGGCCGGCGTACGGCTTGCCCGCAAGCTCCTCGGTC
>JALYTU010000341.1 GCA_030854125.1 Actinomycetota bacterium
CCGCCCGCAACGAACGGACCATCCGCACCGCCGCCTGCTTCTCCTCAGCCGAATACCGCCGGCTCTGAGACCTTCCAACTCCATGATCTGTAGGCATAACTCCGTCCTTGTCTCCAAGGCCAGAAGCCTCCAACAGACCCAGGACGGTTCAGGGTTCGGCAGCTCACGCCGAGAAACTGGGGGTTCACGCTGTTGTCGTGCATCGCCCGGGTCAACGCGTGGCTGCGGGGCTGGCACGCTTTCTTTGGGATCGCCTCGGCCTCTGAGATGCAGATGATGCGCAAACTCGACGCTCATATTCGGCGTCGGTTACGCGCGATTCTGCTGCGCCACTGGAAACGCAAGCGGACGATCGTCCGCAACCTCATTGCTCTGGGTGTTAACCGGCGGGCGGCGTGGAAAGGGATTTACCAAGGACAACGGTCCTGGTGGGCTCTGAGCCGTAGCTACCCGGTCGATCGAGGGCTCCGGACCCGGTACTTCACCGGCCGTGGGCTTCTGCTGTTGGTCGACTTTCACCACCGCGTGCACCAGGCCATCGCCGCCCCTGCCCACGAGCAGTTGACGCTGGAGTGGGGATAGATCGAGGTCGATGAACCGGCCGGCGGCGGGGGTCATAACCCGTCGTCCCGAGGAGCCGTGTGCGACGAGCGCAAGCACGGTTCTGTGGGAGCTGGGGACGGGCAACCGTCCCTGGCTACCCGACTCGTGGCCTGCCGCGGCGCGGTCATTTGGTGGGGGTGGCGCGGGCGAGGTCGCGGTCGTTGAGGCGGTAGCTGTCGCCTTTGAGCGTCGCTCGAGCTCTGAGTCAAGGCGTCCGTGGCGTTGGGCGTCGATGAGTAATGCGACCCATTCGGTCGCGGTCTTAAACGCGACGCGCTGACCGGCCAGGCACGCGCGGATCCCCAGAGCGATGCTCAGGTGGGTCTTGCGGTGCCCGGGGGTCCGAGCAGCACAATGTTTTCCTTGCCGGCGAGGAAGTCGAGCTGTTCGAGGTGCAGCACCGTTTCGCGCCGCAGCGATGACTGAAACGCGAATTCGAACTCCTCCAGTGTCTTGCGCGCGGGAAACCTGGCGGCTTTGATCCGCTACTGACCGCCGTGGCTGTCACGACTGTCGGTCTCGGTTTTAAGCAACACGGCAGCGAACTGCTCAAAGGACCACTCCTCTGATCGCGCGCGGTCGGCGAGCTTGGGCAGTGCTCGGGCGGCGGCGGGGCGCTTTGAGCTGGCGAAACAGGTGCGCCAGCTCGGTCGTGGGGCGGGTCATGCGATCAGCGCGTCATAGCGCGCCAGGGGTCGAACCTCGACCACCGCCTCCCGAGGTTGGCGGCTGTCGCGGTGCGCTCGAGCGTGCTTTAGCGCCGTCACCGTCCGGTGCTTGGCAAACACCCGGGCGTGGCGGCATGCCAGCTGCCCGGTGTCCAAGACGACCGTCGTGATCTCGCGCTGGTCAACACGGATCTCGACGCGTTCGCCGACCAGCCGCGGGTCCAGGGAGTAGTCGTTGGTGTCAACCCGGACATAGGGGTCGGGTGGCACCCTGATCACCCACCGTCGCGCGACATCCGGCATCGCTGCCGGCAGCGCGCGCATCACCTCCTGCTCCTCGGTCAGCCGGTCGATCGGCCGGACCCTGAGCGTCTTGTGCGTCCGCGCGTTGACCATTACAAACCACGCGTCGAGCCGGTCTTGGAAGTCGAGCTCGTTCGCGAACCGCCGACTGGGCTCAAAGTTGGTCTCCGCATAGCCCGGCAGCCGTTCGACCGCGCCCTTTGATTGCGGATCGGCCGGTTCGCAGAACCGCCACCCGACCCGCAGCTGACCACAGAACGCGGCAAACGCGTCCGATGGCCGTCCGCCATGGCCATGGATCCCGGCCTGGCGATCCCACACCAACGTGCCCGGCAGCGCCCCGAGCCGGGCCAGCAGCCAGCGATCCCGCCAGCAGATCCTCGGTCTGCTTGCTGAACACCAGCATCCCTGCGCCCGCGCGTGAATAGCCCAGGCACGCAACCACAACCCACCCCCGCCGAGTCTGACCGTGCCCAACCGCGATCTCATCGCGCGGCTGCCAGACATCGAACTGGCAGACCTCGCCCGGTCGATAAATCGCCCGGACAAACGTTCGGGCCGGCCTGGCGAACAACGGCCGAACCTCCCGCAGATAGTCATCAACGACCGTCTTGCCCGCGACGCACCCCAACGGTTCAAGCAGCTCCCGGACCCGGACGCCGGGCAGCTTGGGATCCTCGGTCAACAACCGGTGGATCTCCGGTTTGAACGGCTCCAAGATCCGCACCTTCGCTATCCGCTGATAACTCAGCGGCGCCTCACTGCGCAACGCCCGACGAATCGTGTTCTTCGACAACCCCGTCTCGCGCACCAAGCGCTTGATCGACTTTCCAGCGACGAAATGCTCGCGTCGCAGCTCAGCCCACCGCTCCACCTCGACCACCCTTCCGCCGCCCTTTCTCATCGCTAACACGACGAGCGTTGACAGCACCCCGGACGATCCCGCCGACCCGTCCCAGAGGGTCAGATTTCGCGCGGCGGAGAGGGGTCAGTTCTCACGCGGCGCCGACACCGTGAGCGGGGGGCTGGAAGGAACTCGCTCTCGGCCGCAGAATCCGACCGAGACGTGACACGCCCGGTCGCTTTGGTCTGCACGATCGCCGTTGGACTGTTGATCGGGCTTCAGCCGGCGTCTAACGCGGCGTTGTCAGAGCACGTCAGTGACCTGGGCGCGGCGTTCGTGAGCCTGGTGGTCGCCGCGGCGATCATTGGCGTGCTGTTACTCGTCGCGGGTCATCCTGGTCGACTGATCGGCGTCACTGGGATTCGACCCGAACATTTGGTTGGCGCGCTCGGTGGCGCGGCCGTGGTGGCAATCGGGTTGGCGGCGGTCAGACCTCTGGGGGCCGGCGCAGTCATCGCGTTGCTCGTCGCCGGCCAGGTCATCATTTCGATCGTCGCTGACCGCCTGGGCTGGTTTGGCCTGGACCACGTCCCGATCGGCATCGGGCGGCTGCTGGGGATGGTGCTCGTCATCGCCGGGACCGTGCTCGTGACGAGGTCCTGATCCGCCCACCCGGCTGAGCGCCGTCAAACCAGGCCCGGAAGTCTGACAATCGCCACTGCCTGTCCACGGGTCAGACGCCCCGAACGCCCGCACGATCGCTATCACCTCCCGACGACACGAGCACCAACGAGCGCTCCGGCGGCATCCGGATGACGCCGGCGAAGGACGCCGCGTTCGAAGAGGCCGGTGATCGACAAGTGATGGGGTCCGTGGAGCGCCTCGGTTCGGCTGTGGGCCGTGGATGCTGTGGCCGTGCAGACCGAAGGGTGAGCGTCCTGCTGATCGCCTCGGGATGACCGACGTGTACCGCTTTCCAAGGTGGTGTTGGTAGCTGCCAGTGCGTTCATTGTGGCGGAGGTCGAGCTCGGTATATCTGGCACTCCTGGCATATATCTCGGCGTACGCCACGACCTTGGCGCGTCGCCACCACGGCATACGCCGGTCTGATTGCGCCGCGGTTGCGGGGCACGGCGACAGGCGCGCACCGTGAGGGGCTCGATCATCGGGGGGCGGTTGCGAGTGGCGTGCGGCATGTAGTCTGTGCGTACGGATGAGCCTCGCGCTGGCTATCGTACGGGTCGCACTGGGGGGGGTTTTTGTCTTCGCGGCTCTGGGCAAGCTGAGCGACCGGGCCGCCGCCCGGCATGCCGTAGTGCAGTTCGGACTGCCGGCGGGCCTGGCAGGGGTGATCGCCGTTGCGGTGCCAGCGGCGGAGCTCGCTATCGCCGCCGGACTGCTGTTCAGGGTGAGCGCCTCCGTGGCGGCGATCGCCGCGGGGATGATGCTCCTCGCCTTCAGCATTGGATTGGTCCGCCTGCTGGCGCGCGGTGAGACGGGCGATTGTCATTGCTTCGGTTCCGTTGGGGCCTCCACGATCGGCCGCGGTACGCTGGCCCGCAACCTGCTGCTCTTGGGCGGCGCTGGCTTCGTGGCCGTCGCTGGGTGGCACGGAGGCGGCATAAGCGTGACGAGCTGGATCGCGCACGCGGACGCGACGGCGTGCGTTCTCATCGTCGGGCTGGCTATTCTCGCCGCGTTCTCCTGGCAGTTGTTTCGCCAGAACGCGCGGCTGCTGGTTCGCATCGAGGCGCTCGAGGCTGACGCCGGGCCACCCCCCCGAGTGGCGGCTTCGCGCGGTGAGCTGGCTCCAACCTTCTCCCTGCCCGATCTCGATGGTCGGCTC
>JALYTU010000015.1 GCA_030854125.1 Actinomycetota bacterium
GCTGCAGACAGGCCCCACACCGCTGCAGACAGGCCCCACACCGCTGCAGACAGGCCCCACACCGCTGCAGACAGGCCCCACACAGGTGCATTATCGGCCGCCGACGGCTCGCCGCCAACCCGACGGTCAGGTTTTTGGCCGGTAGTCGATCAAATGTCTGGCCGGGCACGCGCGCGTCCGGGTCTACGGGCAGGCCTGAGACCGGCGGACGCTCAGGGTTCAGCTGGTCGCGCCGGCGGCGTCGGCCGGCTCACCGAAAGGGAGCGGCGTATCGCGCAGATACCACTCGGCATCCAGTGCCGCCTGACAGCCCGAGCCGGCGGCGGTGATCGCCTGCCGGTAGGTGTGATCGACGAGATCGCCGGCCGCGAAGACGCCGGGGAGGTTGGTCTTCGTCGAGCGGCCCTCGGTCCTGACATACCCCTCGTCGTCGAGGTCGACCTGACCGGACACGAGATGGGACTGCGGGTCGTGGCCGACGGCGATGAACGCGCCACCGATCTCGAGCTCGCGGATGCTGTCGTCATCGCTGTGGCGCAGCCTGGCCACGGCCAGCGGTCCGGCGTCGCCGGCGACGAACTCGTCCACCACATAGGGCGTGAGAAACTCGATGTTGGGCACCGCCCGCGCACGGTCGAGCATGATCGCCGAGGCACGGAACTCGTCGCGACGGTTCACGATCACGACCCGGGAGGCGAACTTGGCCAGGAACATGGCCTCCTCCATCGCGGAGTCTCCGCCCCCGACGATCACCGTCGGAACGTCCTTGAAGAACGCGGCGTCGCAGGTCGCGCAGTAGCTGACGCCACGCCCGGAGAGTTCCTGCTCTCCCGGCACGCCCAGCTTGCGATGCTCGGCTCCCATGGCGAGGACGATCGTCTTGGCCAGATGCAACTCGTCGCCGACCCAGACCTTGTGCGGCGAGCCGCCGGCCGACAATTCGACGGCCGTCGCCTCGTCGGTCTCCAGGCGCGCGCCGAAGCGCTCCGCCTGATCGCGGAAGCGCTGCATCATCTCGGGGCCCATGACCCCCTCGGGGAACCCCGGGAAGTTCTCGACGTCGGTCGTCTGCTGGAGCAGTCCCCCCCACGCGAAACCCTCGATCACGAGGGGGTCGAGGTCGGCCCGCGCCATATAGAGAGCCGCGGTATACCCGGCCGGCCCGCTGCCCACGATGATTGCGTTCTCGATCCGCTGATCCATAGCTTCAGAAAGTATAGCGAGCGCGCCTTTCGCGGGTCAGTGGGTCTGGACTCCGGCCACGGTCCCGCCCGCGGCGGACGCAGGCGCGGACTCCTGCCAACGGGCAACCGTTCTGCGCAGTTGCAAGTAGGCCACCGCCCCCGGGAGCGTCGGCAGCCAGAAGGCAAACCCGCGATAGGCCAGAACGGCCACGACGGCGAGCTGCACGGGGACGCCAAAGGCGGTGAAGGCGCCGATCATGCCGCCGTCGACCCCGCCGATTCCGCCGGGTAGCGGCAGCGTGTTGCCGAGCATCCCGATGAAATAGGCCATGATCACGACGGCGGTCGGCGGCGATCCGCCAAACGCGTGAAACGACGCCCACAGGACCGCGATATCAAAGCCCCACCAGCCGATCGCGCCCAACAGCTGGGGGTCGCGGCTGCGGACGAGGTCGATCGCCGTCCTCACGCCGCTGGCCGCGGCGGCCGGGGCCGCGGCCACGTGGACGGCGATCCGGCCCAGACGCCCGCCGTGCGTCCAGCGATTGACGAGACGGTCGAAATCTCCGGGCAGCAACGAGACGGCGAGAAAGATCAGGATCGCCGCGGCGCCAAAGATGGCCGGGACCATCGTGACCGCAAACGGATTGGAGCCGGGGAACACCCCGAGGTACAGGCCGAGGCCGCAGATCACCAGCACGCCCATATAGACCCCGTAGAGCAGCGCCATGAAGGCAATCATCCGGCAGGCCACGATCCGTGCCTCCAGCCCGGATCGCCGCAGCGCCCATGCGGTCAGCGCCACGCCGCCCGCCCCGGCGGAGGCGAACAGCCGCGTCGCGGCCAGTCCGGCCATCGTGATCTCATAGCTGGCCCGCCAGCCGATCCGCGAGTCGCCGCGGATGAACACCCCGCGAAACAGCGCGACGTAGCCCAGGAACGACAGCACCTCGAGCAGCGCGGCGACGCCCAGCCACCAACCGTTTCCGTGCTGGATGCGGTTCCACGTCTCGCGCAGTCCGAGCAGCTTGGGCAGGACGAAGTACAAAAAGGCCGCGACCGAGACGACGAACAGGATCGAGGCGATCAGGCTCCGGCGGGTGAACCGGATCCGCGGCATCTCCTCCGCCGACGCAGACGCCAGCTCCGCGCCTGACCCGTCCCGCCGCTCCGCCCGCGGAGCGGGCGATCCCTGCAGCCATTCGCGATGCGAAGCCTGCGCGCTGCCCGCCTCCGGCGTGTTGTCCTGCGGCTCGCTCGAGGCCGGATCGCGCACGCGGGGTCGCCTAGCCGCCCGCGGCCCGATGTTCGAGGGCGATCAACACACGCGCGACACGCCGCGCCAGCGGCGCCGCCCGCGGAGCGCCGCGCCGCACGCCTTCGGCCAGCACGGCGCCTCCCACGAGATCGACCGCATAGTGCTCGCCGAGGTACACGAGTGCGAGACCCAGCAGCAGCGCATAGGTCCAGCCGACCGCGCCCGCAGCCGGATCGGCCTCCGTGAGCAGGCGGGCACTCATCAGCGACGTTGCGAAATGCAGCGATGGCATGGCAGCCAGCGGATTACCTCCCAAGACATCGTAAAGGGCCGGCCAGCGTTCACCCCAGAAGCGCTCGCCGTACTCGATCATCATCCGCCTCAGCGCGGGCGGGCCGTCGGAATCGAATCGGCCGTGGCGCGCAGCCCACCATGGAGGCGCGGTCGGAATCACCCAGTAACACGCGGCGCCGAGGTCGAACACGGCGTACATGCGCACCGCCGCAGACTCAAAGCGTTCGGGTGCGCGCAGCCGCACGTAGAGGACGCTCGCGTGCGGGACCAGGAACCACGCCCAGTGAGACCAGACCAGCACACGCTCGAGGCGATTGATCTCCCCGGGGGTTGAGAGGCCGTGCTGCAGGCGCAGGGTGGGCGGCGTGCCGAGGCCGATCACCCGGTCGGCAGCGATCGGGTAATCCATCCGCGCCCGCGCGGACAGCGCCTCGGGCTGGTCGTGAGGGAGCTCGTACGCGGCCAGGTAGGCCCACATGTTCAGCGACAGCAGCGCCACGTCTCGGACCCGGTTGCGCGGCATGGCCACGGCGAGCGCGGCGGGCGCCACCGCCGCAGCAGCCATCACGCCCGCGCGGGAAAGAGGGACCCGGCGGCGCAGCAGCGGTGCCACAACCCCGGCCGCCGTGAGGGCCCAGGCACTTGCTCTGATGGCCCTGGAGGTGCGCAAGGGGCGGCCAGTATAGGCGCGTCGCCGACGGTTCCCGGAGCGGGGGTGGCCACAGGGCGGGCGCAGCTTGGAGTCCCGTGATCGCCGCGCCCGTCGCGATTTGTGACAGATGCATCAGGGTCGGGCGCCACCGCGCCGGACCCCGACGACAGATAGACTTCCGGCGCCGTGAGACGAGATCCCCAACGCCCCCGGCTGCGTGCCGCTGTCCTGATCGTCGCGATCGCCCTTCTCGCCTCCCTGGTGGTGGCGCCGGTGGCGTCGGCGAACTTCCTCACCCCGGAGTCGGGCGGCTCGCCGAACGCCAACTCGATTGCCTCGCTCTACAAGATCGTGCTGTACATCGCGGCGGTCGTGTTCGTCATCGTCGAGGGCGCACTCGTCTACTCGCTATTCAAGTTCCGCGCCAAGAAGGGCGCGGTCGCCGCACAGATCCACGGCAACACGAGTCTGGAGATCGGCTGGACGCTGGCGGCGGCGCTGATCCTGGTCGTGCTCACCATCGTGACTTTCGTCAAGCTGCCGAGCATCGTCGATCCGCCCAACTCCGACGCCGCCGGCCTCGTGCTCTCCGCCTCGGTCACCGAGCCCACCCCGCCCAACGGCAAGAAGCTGTCGGTCTGCGTCCAGGGACGCCAGTACGTCTGGCGCTACAGCTACGGCCCGGACTGCAAGAACTCGGCCTTCACCAGCAAGCAGCCCTACTCCTACCAGGAGATGGAGGTCCCCGTGCACACCACGGTCGTCCTCACCATCCAGTCCACTGACGTCATCCACTCCTGGTGGATCCCCGCGATGGGCGGCAAAGTCGACGCCGTACCCGGATACACGACCTACACCTGGTTCAAGGCTCTGCACACCGGAGACTTCCGGGGCCAATGCGCTCAGCTGTGCGGCATGAACCATGCCGCGATGACGGCGATCATCCACGTCGTCACGCCGGCGCAGTACCAGGCCTGGATCACCGCCCAGACGCAGAAGATCAGCGCCGCCAACTCCCAGGTCACCTCGCTGCGACAGATCCTCACGTCCCAGAACGCGCTGGGCAACTAGCTAGTAGCCCCGGACCCCACCGAAACGCAGAATCGAGACACGATGGCGACCATCACCGAACCGGTCCTGAGACCCGTCCCCCAGGTCACCGCCCACGAGGTGATCGCGCCCCGCAAGACCAAGCAGTGGGTCGACTGGGTGACGACCACCGACCACAAGAAGATCGGGATCATGTACCTGGTCCTCACCTTCGTCTTCTTCTGCATGGGCGGCGTCGAGGCGCTGATGATGCGCCTGCAGCTGAGCGTGCCCAACAACACGCTGATCAATTCTGATCATTACAACCAGCTGATGACCATGCACGGGACGACCATGATCTTCCTGTTCGTGGTCCCGGTCATGGCCGGCTTCGGCAACTACTTCCTGCCCCTGATGATCGGCGCGCGCGACATGGCCTTCCCCCGCCTGAACGCGCTCTCCTTCTGGCTGCTGCTGCTCGGCGGGATCGTCTTCTACATCACCCTCTTCTTCCATCCGCCCAACGCGGGCTGGTGGAGCTATCCGCCGCTCTCGGAGTCGCTCTATTCGCCCAGCGGCGGCCAGGACGCGTGGATCTTCCTGATCCACATCACCGGCATCTCCTCGCTGATCGGGGCGATCAACTTCTACGCGACGATCGTCAACATGCGGGCACCGGGCATGACCTGGGGTCGGTTGCCGCTGTTCGTGTGGGGGTTGCTCACCTACGCGGTGCTGCTGATCATCGCGCTGCCGGTGGTCGCCGCCGCGGTGACGATGCTGCTCACCGACCGCCATTTCGGCACTCACTTCTTTGACCCCACCGCGCACGGCTCGCCGATCCTCTGGCAGCACCTGTTCTGGTTCTTCGGTCATCCCGAGGTGTACATCATGATCTTGCCGGGATTCGGGATCATCTCCGAGGTCATACCGGTGTTCAGCCGCAAACCGATCTTCGGCTACAAGGCGATCGCCGCCTCGACAGCGGTGATCGCGTTCCTGGCCACGCTGGTCTGGGCTCACCACATGTTCGCCTCGCCGGTGCCGATCGTCGTGCTCGGCTTCTTCATGCTCAGCTCGTTCCTGATCGGCGTGCCCACCGGGGTCAAGATCTTCAACTGGATCGCCACCCTGTGGCGAGGCTCGATCGTCACCACGACGGCGCTCTACTTTGCCTGTGGTTTCATCGCGATCTTCGTCATCGGCGGCATCACCGGCATCTTTCTCGCCGTCTTCCCCGTCGATTGGCAGCTCACCGACACCTACTTCGTCGTCGCGCACTTTCACTACGTGCTGATGGGCGGATCGGTCTTCACCGTGTTCTGCGGCGTCTACTACTGGTTCCCGAAGATGACCGGCCGGATGCTCAACGAGTCGGCGGGCAAGAAGTCGTTCTGGCTGATGTTCATCGGCTTCAACATGACCTTCTTCGTCCAGCACGCGCTCGGCCTGTCCGGGATGCCGCGACGGATCTACACCTACCAACCAGGGCTCGGATGGTCGACCTATAACCTGATCTCGACGATCGGATCGTTCATCCTCGCCACCGGCATCCTGGTGACGATCGGTAACGTCGCCTGGAGCCTGAAGCGCGGGAAGATCGCCGGCCCGGACCCGTGGAAGGGCAACACGCTGGAGTGGTTCACCAGCTCCCCGCCCCCGGTCAACAACTTCGATGCCATCCCCCGTGTGCGCTCGGTCGAGCCGATGCGGGACATCCGCCGCCAGATCGAGCGCGAAACGGGCGCGACGCAGCGGACCGGTGGCAGCGAGCAGTTCGCCCGCGCGTGAGTGCGACGGAGCTCTGGCGGCGGTGAGCGGTTCCACGGCAGGCGCTTCGGCGATTGCCGCCCAGCCCGGGCTGCGCGCCCGGCAGGTGGCGGCCGACTACTTCGACCTGACCAAGCCCAAGGTCCAGTCGCTGCTGCTGCTGACCACCGTGACCACGATGGAGGTGGCGGGCAGCCCCTCGGTGGCGCGCGTGGCGCTCACGTGCCTGGGCGGCTATCTGGCGGCGGGGGGAGCCGGCGCGGTCAACCACTACTGGGACCGCGACATCGACGCGCGCATGAAGCGCACCGCCAACCGCCCGGTCCCCTCGGGCCGGGTCAGCCCGAGGGCGGCCCTGACCTTCGGCTTCGGGCTCGCGGCCGCGTCGTTCGTGCTGATGAGCCTGACGCTCAACGTGCTCGCGGCCTCACTGGCCCTGGGGGGCTTCGTGGGTTACGTCGGCGTGTACACGATCGGCCTCAAGCGCCGCACGCCTCACAACATCGTGATCGGCGGCGCGGCCGGCGCGATGCCGCCGCTTGTGGGCTGGGCGGCGACCCGCGGCTCACTGTCGTGGACGGCCGTGTACCTGTTCGCGATCGTCTTCTACTGGACTCCACCGCACTTCTGGGCACTCAGCCTGCTGATGAAGGACGAATATGCCGAGGTCGGAGTGCCGATGCTGCCCGTCGTCAAGGGCGAGCACGAGACCCGGCGCCAGATCCTGCTCTACACGCTGCTGCTCTACGCGGTCACCCAGCTGCCGTTCTGCTCGGGCGCCTTCGGAGGCGTGTATCTGATCAGCTCGATGGTGCTCGGGATCGGCTTCCTCGTCGGCTCGGTGCTGCTCTACCGGCGCGCCGACCGGCGCACGGCGCTGCGCCTGTACCTGTTCTCGATGCTGTACCTGGCGCTGCTGTTCGCGGCCATGGTCGCTGACGCCAAGCTCTGACCACCTCGATCTTCTAGGATCTGACCGCCATGGATCGCAAGCTCGCCCGCAAGAACCTCCGCTCCGGCCTGATCGCCGGCGCGATCTGCCTGATCATGTTCGGGATGTCCTTCCTGGCCGCGGCCATCTACGTGCACGCGTGAGCCCATCTGATCCCAACCTCCCGCCCGCCGGCGAGGAGATTCACCTTCCCGGCCCGAGCCTGATCCCGCTGGTGAGCGCGATCGGGATCACCCTGATCGTCGTCGGCACGACGCTCAGCGTGATCATCTCGGCGGTCGGGCTGATCATCTTCCTGGTCACCACGGTTATGTGGATTCGCGACACCCGTCGCGACATCGCCGAGCTGCCCGAGAACCACGGCCACTGAGGCAGCGACCCGCTGAGGGTCGCGGGTCCGGCTCGCTATTGAGCCGACGCCTCCTCGGGGACCTCGCAGCTCGCTCCGTCACCGGCCCACACGCGGACGATGTCACGCATCGAGAGCACACCCGCCATCTCGGCGCCTTCGACGACGATCAGGTGCCGGAAGCCGCCGCGGACCATCGTCGCCGCCGCCTGCTCCAGAGACCAGTCCGGAGCGGCGAACGTCAGGCGCGCCGTGAGGTGGTCAGCCACCCGTTCGCGATCGGGATCCTCGCCGGCTCCGACCGATTTCAGGATGTCGCGCTCAGTGATCACCCCGGGTCCGTGCGCGTCCGGGTCGAGGACCACCGCGGCGCCGACCCGCCGGTCGCACATCGCGACGGCCGCCTCGCGCAGCGTGTGCCCGGGCCCAACGCTGAGGACCACTTCGCTCATTCCGTCCCGGACCAGCATTGGGGTCTCCTGACATGCTCGCTTGCAACGATTGCCACCATGATACCCGTGGCGCGACCGGTGAATCGGGGTCTGGGTCGGCCCCGCGCGCCGGTCGGACGCCGTTGACGTCGCGTAGACGCCGTTCGTCGTCTCAAACCCATAGGATTCGCGCCACGTGCTCGAGGGTGTAGGAGGAAACAGGGTTGCCTAAGCGGCCGCTGACGCAGATGTTGATGATCGGCGGGGTCGCGATCGTGGTCGGGATCCCGCTCGCGCTGGCCATCCCCTGGTTCCCGACGGGCGGGTCGCTGCAGGCGTCCAACACCCGCACGCTGTACGACGTCCTGCTGATCGTCTCGGTGCCGATCTTCGTGCTGGTCGAGACCGTCGTCCTGTACTCGGTGTGGAAGTTCCGCATGAAGCCGGGTGAGGAGGAGAAGGACGGGCCGCCGATCCACGGCAACACCCGCCTCGAGGTCGTCTGGACGGCGCTGCCGGCGATCGTGCTCGTCTCCCTGGCCACCTACGCCTACACCGTCCTGCACAGCAACGAAAAGAGCCGCCGGGGCGAGATGGTGGTCAACGTCACCGAGCGCCAGTTCGCGTTCGAGTTCTCCTACCCGAAGTCCACGGGCCAGCAGGTCGTGACGCCGGAGCTGTATCTGCCCAAGGGTCAGCCGGTCGTCTTCCACATCCGCTCGCTTGACGTCATCCACAGCTTCTTCGTGCCCAACTTCTCCGAGAAGCTCGACGCGGTGCCCGGCATCACCACCACCCTGCGCGTGGTCCCAACCGTCCTGGGGACCTATCCGGCGGAATGCACCGAACTCTGCGGCGCCGGCCACTCGCTGATGCGCGCCACGGTCCGGGTCGTCACCCCGGCCGCGTTCAAGACCTGGATCAGCCGGCAGAAGCTCAACGGCCCGCCGCCGGTCGGAAGCCCACCGGCCAACGCCGACCAGCCGGGGGTTCCCGGTGGTTCGGGTGCGAGCGCCGGCTCGAGCTCGAGCAGCTCAGCGGCCGCGGGTGGGTCGGGTTCGAGCAGCGCTGCCGCTGGCAGTGGCACGAGCACCGCCGCCGCGGCGAACGGCCCGAGCTCGGCGGCCGCCACCACCGGTAAGGCCGTATTCGCCAGCGCCGCCTGCGGCAGCTGCCACACACTGGCCGCGGCGGGCACCAACGGCACCGTCGGCCCGGATCTGACCACCCGCCTGCGCAGCGACTGCGCCACCAGCGCATCCCAGCGGATCCGTGGCGCCACACTCGCCCAGTGCATCCACACCGCCATCACCCGGCCCTACGCCTACCTGCCGTCGGGCTTTCAGGCCAACATCATGCCCGCGCAGTTCGCCAGCATCCTGGGGCCGGCCAAGGTACAGGCGCTCGTCACCTACATCGCGAGCGTGACAAAGTGATCTCCGGTGAGCGCAATGATCGCGACCACAACGTGAACGAGGAGAGTTGATGGCGCTGCCCGCAAAGCTTCGCGCACCCGGGTGGTATCGGGTCGCGGTCTGTGACGTCCTCGGACTCGTCTTCGCCGTCGGTATCACCGTCCTGATCCGGTGGCTGATGCACCAGCACCCGGTCCTCGACGCTCACGCGATCACGATCGTCGCGCTGTTCTCCGTTCCCGCGGGGTTCCTGCTCGGCCTCGGCACGTGTGACTACTGGCTGTACTGGGCGGCCGGCAAGCCGACCCGTCCCGAGACGCACTCCGAGCACGGGGCCTACAGCTGGCGTGACTACTTCCGGGTCAACACCGATCACAAGGTGATCGGGATCCAGTACGTGGTCACCTCGTTCTTCTTCATGCTAGTCGGGGGGCTGCTGGCGATGCTGATCCGCGCCCAGCTGGCCAAACCGGGGATGCAGTTCCTGACCCCCGAGCAGTACAACGGCGTGTTCTCGGTCCACGCGTCGCTGCTGATCTTCCTGTTCGTGATCCCCGTCTTCGCGGGCCTGGCCAATTTTGTCCTGCCGCTGATGATCGGCGCGCCCGACATGGCCTTCCCGCGGTTGAACGCGCTGTCCTACTGGCTGCTGCCGATCGCCGGGATCATGATGATCATGAGCTTCCTGGCGCCGGGCGGGTCGTTCGCCTCGGGCTGGACGGCCTACGCCCCCCTGTCGACAACCCAGCCGATCGGGCAGCTGTTCTTCACGGTCGCCGTCCAGTTCGCCGGCTTCTCATCGATCTTCACCGCGCTGAACTTCCTGGTCACGATCATCACCATGCGCGCTCCCGGGATGAGCTTCTTCCGGATGCCGCTGCTGGTGTGGGCGAACTTCTCGACCTCGCTGCTGGTCGTGATCGCGACCCCGTTCATCGCCGCCTCGCAGTTCTTCGTGCTGCTCGACGTCGCGCTGCACTTCCATTTCTTCGACGCCTTCGTCGGCGCGGGCAAGAACGGCAACGTGATCATGTACCAGCACGTCTTCTGGTTCTACTCGCATCCGGCCGTCTACATCATGATGCTGCCTGGGTTCGGGATCATCTCCGAGATCATCGCCGTCAAGGCGCGAAAGCCGATCTTCGGCTACCGGATGATGGCCTTCTCGCTGCTGGCGATCGTCGTGCTCGGCTTCACCGTCTGGGCCCATCACATGTTCGTGTCGGGCATGGCGCCCTGGATCCGGATCCCGATGATGATCACGACCGCGATCATCGCCGTCCCCACCGGAATCAAGATCTTCTCCTGGCTGGCCACGCTGTGGCGGGGCGTACTGCATCTCGACACGCCGATGCTGTTCGCGCTGGGCTTTCTGACCATGTTCACGCTGGGAGGGATCAGTGGCGTGATGCTGGCCATGATCCCGTTCGACATCCACGTCAGCCAGACCTACTTCATCGTCGCCCACGTCCACTACGTGCTGTTCGGCGGCTCGCTGTTTACGATCTTCGCCGGCGTCTACTACTGGTTCCCGAAGATGACCGGGCGGATGTTCGACGACCGCCTGGGCAAGTGGCACTTCTGGCTGACCTTCATCTTCTTCAACCTCACCTTCGGGCCGATGCACCTGATCGGCATCCAGGGCATGCCACGGCGCGTGGCCGAGTACGCCCAGAAGTTCGCCGCCTGGAACCTGTTCATCTCGCTGTCGTCGTTCGTGCTCGGCCTGAGCACGCTGATCTTCCTCTACAACATGGTCGCCAGCTGGCGGGCCGGGCCACGCGCGGCCGCTAACCCGTGGCGCGCGCTGACGCTCGAGTGGCAGGTGTCCTCTCCCCCGCCGGTGTTCAACTTCGACGCCGTCCCCACCGTCGTCGGCGGCCCGTACGAGTACGGCGTCCCCGGAGCTGTGCACGGCATCTTCAAGCCGCCCGCCGAGGCCAAGCCGCTCACCGCCGGAGCGGTGGCGGGAGCGAGCGGCCGATCGGGACACCCTGACCACGCCGGCCCGGAGGATCACCGATGAGAACCGTCCTCGTCGTCGCCAACGAGACGATCGGCGGCAAGCCGCTGATCGATTCGGTGCGCCAGCACGCCTCCGAGGAGGAGACGCGCTTCGTGCTCTGCGTCCCGCAGTCCCGTCCCCGCGCCGGGTATGTCATCTACGACGACGCGGTCTTCGACGCCGCCCAGGCGCGGGTTGACCTCGCGCTCGGCTTCGTGCGCTCGGAGGGGATCAAGGCCGTCGGCGAGGTCGGTGACTCGGACCCCTACGCGGCCACCATGGACGCGGTGCGGGAGTATGACCCGGACGCGATCATCATCTCCACCTTCCCCGAGGCCCGGTCGGGGTGGCTGCGCCGGGACCTGATCGATCGCATGCGCGATGCGACGGGCGTGCCCGTCGAGCACGTCATCACCGACATCGAGACCGACGGGCTCTCCTACCATGTCACGCTCGCGGTCGCCAACCGGACCGCCAGCGGCGACGAGCTGCTGCAGGCCCTCAAGGCCAAGGCCGCTGAGCGCGCCGACGGCGACCGCCACGAACACCTGTTCCTCGTCATCGTCCCGCAGGAGGGGGGCGACGGATCGGCGACACGGCGCGCCCGCACCCGGCTCTCGCTGGTGCTCGGCCGCCTGCGTGAGGCCGACCTGACCGCGGCGGGCATGATCAGCGACCCGGACCCGTTCACGGCGACGATGAACGCGCTGCAGTCCTTCCGCGTCGACGACATCGTCATCTCGACCTTCTCGGACACCAAGTCCGGCTGGCTGCGTGCCGATCTCATTCAGCGCATCCGCAACGCCAGCGGCAAACCGGTTGAGCACGTGGTCCATCAGGACCCCGCCCGGGCGACGGCGTAGGCGCACGATGGAAGCCGCATCAGTCGTCCACGCTGAGCACCACCACGGCCCCCCGGCCGCCCATCGCTCCTCGCGTGTCGAGGCTCCGACCCTGGGAATGCTGCTGTTCATCATCTCCGAGGTGATGATCTTCGGGGCCTTCTTCACCGCGTACTTCTTCATCCGGGTGGTCAGCCACGATCCCTGGCCGGCTGCCGGCACGCACCTCCCCGAGGCGGTCGCCGGGATCAACACCGCGATCCTGCTCTCGTCCTCATTGACGCTTCACTGGGCCCTGGTCTCGATCAAGAACGGCAATCGCTTCGGCCTGCGGGCCGGGATGCTGACCACCTTCCTGCTCGGGCTCACGTTCCTGACGGTCCAGATCAACGAGTACGTGCACATCGGCTTCGCCCCCCACGACGCCGCCCAGGGCACGATCTTCTACGCCCTCACAGGCTTGCACGGCGCCCACGTGCTCATTGGCCTGCTGGCGCTGCTGATGGTCACCGTCCGCGCCTTCCGCGGCCACTACTCCGCCGAGCATCACCTGGGCATGGAGGTACCGGGGATCTACTGGCACTTCGTCGATGTCATGTGGGTGGTCGTCTACGCGACCGTCTACGTGCTCTGACGCTCGCTTGCGTGGCGGATCGGCGTACTGGCCCGAAATGAGGCACCCCCCGAATCCGCTGCGCTCGGAGGCCAACGCGTTTGCGTGCCTGGTCTGGTTCGTCGGTGCGGTGGCGGTGATCGTGGTCATCGTGCTGATCGCCCGCTCGCTCTGACGCGCCGCGCACCCCAGTCCCGTCAGGCTGTCCCGGCCGGCCCGGCCGGCCTGGCACCATGGAGCTGATGCCGACCTTTGCGCTCGCTCCGGTGCAGTCGATCGGACTCCCGATCGTCGTGCTGCTCTGCTGGCTGCCCTACTGGGTCCGCGCCCGGGGCCTGGCCGCAGCCGGGCGGTCGGTACCCCGCTGGCGTCAGGTGTGCTTCGCCTCGGGCCTGGTCGTGCTCGAGATCGCACTCAGTCCGCCTGTGGACACATTGTCAGACCAGCTGCTCGTCGCCCACATGGCCGAGCACCTGCTGATCGGAGACGTCGCCGCGCTGCTGTTCGTGCTCGGGCTGACGGGCCCGATGATGGGACCGATACTGCGCAACCCGGTGATCGGGCGGCTGCGCATCCTCAGCCACCCTGTGGTGGCGATCGTTCTCTGGGGCGTCAACTTCTACCTCTGGCACCTTCCCGCGCTCTACCAGGCGGCCCTGCGCCATGACGCGCTGCACGCGCTCGAGCACGCCACCTTTCTGACCTTCGGCGTCGCCGTGTGGATGGCCCTGCTCGGCCCGCTGCCCAAACCCGCGTGGTTCTCCAACGGCCCGCGCCTGCTCTACATCGTGGCCGTGCGCCTGGTCGGCGCGGTGCTGGGCAACGTGATGGTGTTCGCCGGCACCGTGTTCTACCCGTTCTACCGGCCCGGCGACGCGCTCTGGCACATCTCCCAGATCGCCGACCAGGTCGCCGCGGGCGGCCTGATGATGGTCGAGGAGAGCCTGCTGACGATCGGGCTCTTCTGCTGGCTGTTTCTCCGCGTGGCCGACCAGAACGACGAGCGCCAGGCGCTGCTGGACTATGCCGCCCAGCACGGGCTGAGCCTCGAGGAGAGCCGTGCTCAGCGCGCGGTGGCCGCCGGTCGAGGCAAGGAGCTGCTGGAGCGCCTGCGCTCCGGGGCGACGACCTGACACGCCGGCCCACGGCGCGGCTACTTGACGGTGATCGTGCCGACCATCCCCGCGGCGCGGTGGCCGGGCACGGTGCAGAAGAACGTGTACTTGCCGGGCTTGAGGTTGGCGCTCACCGTCGAGGTCCCTCCGCCGGCGACGATCTTGCCGACCTGGCTCACGCCGGCTCCGCTGATCGCGATGTCGTGCGGGGTCGAGGACTTGTTGAGCATGCTGATCGTCACCTGCCCGGGTGTCGCGGTCGCGCTCGCGGCGAGGTACTTCAGCTGACCGGTGGGATCGGCGTTGATCTGCAGCTTGCCCCCCTTCTCGACCGCCGGCTTCTGGCTGACGGTCGGGACGGCGTTGGCCAGCGCGCCGGTGTCCTGGCCGGGGCGCGCGGCGACCAGGCCGACGTAGGCGGCGACGTCCTGGGCATCCTGGCCCTTGAAGATGTCGCGCGGCATCACGCCCTGGGTGTTCGGATACTGGATCCAGTAGGAGACCAGGCCCTGGATCGCGGCGCTCTTGACCCCATCGGCGCGGTCCTGGTGGAAGGCGTCATCGAGGTTGGGTCCCGTGATCCCCGCCGATCCGGCGTGGTAGAGGGTGTGACAGGAGGCGCAGCCCTTGACGAACAGCATCTTCCCGTGCACGACGTTGGCGACCGGGTGCTTGACCGCGCAGCCGCCCAGCGCAATGGTCGCGGCGCTGATCAACAGCGCCGCGAAGGTCCGGCGGGTCCCCCCTGTCAATCGGGCGAAGGCTCTCTCCATAAGCTCGCGCCGGGACTCTATCCGAGAGGGCGGCATTTCCGCGCCGTGGTGCTGCGACGCGTCGCGTCGCCTGACCCCATCCCGCCGGGCCTGCCGGCGGGAGCGCTGGTAGCATTGCCCCGCAATGAGGTCTCGCCAGAAGTACCGCATGCGCACGCCCTCCACCGGGCGCGAGGTGATCGTCGAAGCTGAGGCCGGTCAGGTCTACAAGGACCGTGAGACCGGCGAGCCGCTCGAGATCATCGGCCAGCTGCTGCCGCTGGCCCCCACCACGTCTGAGCTGCCGTGGACGGTCGAGAACCTCCGGTTCTGCACCTGGTGTGACCAGCTCACCCAGAAGGATCTCAACGACTGCCCCTACTGCGCCCGGCGGATGGAGCCTCTCGGCTCCTAGTTGGACCGGCCGGCGTGATGTCTCACCGCTTGCATCGGCCCGCCACGGTTGGGACCATCGCCGTCGTTCTGGCCCTCGCCGTGTCGGGCTGCGGGGGCGGTGGCACCGGCACGACGAACACCTCCGGCGCGCCCAGCTTCACGGTTCCGGTCAGCGGCGCCGACACGAGCGCGGCGGTCAGCAGCAGCTCGAGCAGCTCGAGCAGCTCGAGCTCATCCACCACGGTCACGTCGGCGAGCCCCGGGACGGCCACGTCCGGCGCCGGGACGACCCCGGCGAGCACGGCCACCGCACCGGCGGGGACCGGCACCAGCCC